>DASWDS010000244.1:0-2908 GCA_036395165.1 Anaeromyxobacteraceae bacterium
GACGACGCCCGATCGCGCCCGCCACCCGCTCGCCGCGGCCGCGCTCGCCGCGCTCGCCGCGGTCGCGTGCGAGGCGACGCACGTGACGCCCTGCCCGGGAAGGCCCGTCGCGACGCTCCACTTCCGCGGCGATCCGGCGCCCGGGGACGGCGGGGCTTGCTCCTTCGGGGCCGACGCCGCGGTCGCCTTCACGGCCACGCTCTCGGTGGTGGGCGGGGTGACCGCGTTCCTCTGCCCGGATCGCTCTGAGGCGGAGCCGCTGCGCGGCTCGACGGACGGCGGACACGTCTCGGTCTCGTCTTCCCGCGCCGCCGCCAACGTGCCGAGCTGTGCGTGCGCCGTGCAGGTGAGCGAGAGCGTGGACGGCGACCTGGTCCCGGGCGACGGCGGCGTGGCCGCGTTCACGGGCGCGATGCTCGACCACGTCGAGGCCACCGGCGCCGGCGCGTGCGAGCCCGACGGCGGCGCCGGCGCGGCCGCCGTCTGCGGCGTCCCATGCGACCTGCGATGGGAGCTCACCGGCACCCGGTAGCCGACCGCGCTTGAAGCGCCGCGCGCCTTCGTGGAGGATGCGCGCCCATGGCGAAGCACGTGGCGCCGCGCGCGGTGGTGCTCCTGTCCGGCGGGCTCGATTCGAGCACCTGCCTCGCGATCGCGGCGCGCGACGGGTTCGAGGTGCACGCCCTCTCGGTCGACTACGGGCAACGGCACCGCGGCGAGCTCGAGCGGGCGCGCCGCGTCGCGCGCGCGCTCGGCGCCGCGGGGCACCGCGTCGTGCGCGTCGATCTCTCCGCCTTCGGCGGGTCCGCGCTCACCGACGCCTCGATCGCGGTCCCGAAGGGGCGCTCGCCGCGCGCGATGGCGACGGGAATCCCCGTCACCTACGTGCCGGCGCGCAACACCGTCCTCCTCGCGCTGGCGCTCGCCAACGCCGAAACCCTCGGCGCCGAGGACGTCTACGTGGGCGTGAACGCCATCGACTACTCCGGGTACCCGGACTGCCGGCCCGAGTTCATCCACGCGTTCGAGCGCCTCGCGCGCGTCGCGACCAAGGCGGGCGTCGAGGGGCGGCCGCTCCGGATCCGCGCGCCGCTCCTGCGCCTCTCGAAGGCGGGCATCATCCGGCTCGGGACGAAGCTTGGCGTCCCGTACCGCCTCACGATGTCGTGCTATGACCCGGTCCGCGGGCGCGCCTGTGGCCGCTGCGACGCGTGCGAGCTGCGCCGTAAGGGATTTGCCGAGGCGGGGGTCCCCGACCCAACTCTCTACACACCTCGAGCCTCACGCCGCGCGTGACGCTCTCCGGAGGACGGATGTCACAGATCAAGAAGACCTACCCGGGCAAGAGCGCCCAGGAGATCTACGAGAAGGTCGATCAGGTGATGCAGCGCCTGACCACCAAGATGGGCCTCAAATACCAGAAGGACCCGGGCTCGAAGACCGGCAAGGTCTCGAGGATGGGGATCTCCGGCAGCTATCTCGCGAAGGACGGCGAGGTGACGGTGGACCTGCATTTTCCGATGCTCATCCCCGGGCCCATGAAGAAGCAGGTCCAGGAGGACATCGAGCGCAGGCTCGACGGGCTCTTCGCGTAGACCGACGGTATCAGTCGAGGTGCACGAGGATGGCGCCGGCGCGCTCGTTCATCCGCTCGACCGCCGCGTACAGCGCGGCGAGCGGCGAGTCGCCGATGCCGCTCGCGGACCTCGGCGCCACGCCGCCGCGCCTCTTCGCGCCCGGTCCGGCGACGATGCGTGCGCTGGCCCGGCCGGACATCGCGTCCGGCCAGACCCGCACCTGCATTCCGGCCCGGTAGAGGGCCATCAGCGCGCGGCCCATCTCGGCCGCCACTCGCTCATCCGATGAGGTCATGTTCGTGCGTCGCCGTGTCACGGCCGGGTGCCGACCGGATGAGCGCATCGTAGCTGCCTCCCCTGACACCGCCAGTTTTCGAAGCATTGCGGACTGGAGCGAGGCCTCGTCGCCGCCCCTCTTGGGCTCGGTCGCGCGTCCGCCCCTCTGTCCCTTGACGGCTTCGATCGCGGAGTCCACTTTTTGGGTACATGCGCGCACGTTGGGCCAGCTTCGGGGTGGGCCTCTGGCTCATCCTCGCCCCGCTCGTGCTCGGGTACCCGAGCGTGTCGGCCGTCCTCCACGAGGTCGCGCTCGGGATGCTCGTGTGCGTCGGCACCTTCGCCGCGCTGGAGTGGCCGGCGGCGCGCTTCGCGCTCGCGGTGCCCGCGGGGTGGCTGCTCGCAGCCCCCGACGCGATCAACTGGGGCTCGCGGACAGTCGTCGCGAACGAGCTCGCCTCGGGCGTCGTCGTCCTCCTGCTCGCGCTCGTGCCGAGCGGGAAGGTCGCGGGCGCGCGCGCGCCGGCTAAGATGGCGGCGTGAGCGTCGCCGAGCGCGCCCTCGCGGCGCTCCATCCCTACTCGCCCGAGGAGCGCCTCGCGGCGGCGGCGCGCCGGCTGGCGGGTCGCCGGAGCGGTCCGCTGGCCACGTTCGAGGTCGGCAGCGAGCTCTCCCCCGCGCCGGAGCGCCTCGACGGGCGGTTCCTGGAGACCATCGCGGCGCGGGCGCTGGCGGGGGCGCGGGGCGCCGTCTTCACGGCCGGGCCGGAGGCGCGGCTCCTGGCCGCGCTCGGCCTGGCGCGGGTGGCGGCGCGGCGCGGCGTCCCGGAGGCGGAGGCGCTCGCGGCGCTCTCCGGCGCGCGCCCCGCGACGCCCGCCCTCGCCGAGGCGCTCGACGGCGCGCGGGTGCTCGACCCGTGCTGCGGCGGCGGAGCGCTGCTCGCGAGCGCGCTGTCGGTCGCGCGCGCGTGCGGCGCCCGGCTGGAGCTCCTCGGCATCGACATCGCGCCGCTCGCGGCCGAGGCGACGCGGGCGCGCCTCCGGCTCCTCGGCGGG
>DASWDS010000245.1:0-10141 GCA_036395165.1 Anaeromyxobacteraceae bacterium
CTCGTGGACGAGGCGCCCGAGGTTCACGTTCGCGCCGTAGTGATCCGGATCGAGCGCGAGCGCGCGGCGATACGCCTCGCGCGCCTGCTCCGGAGCGCCGTCCTCGAGATCGCAGCCCCACTCGTAGAAGGCGTCGGCGTCGCGCGCGTCACCCGCGGCGTCCCCGAGCAGCGGCGCGACGCTCGCCGCCACCTCCTTCACGTCGAAATCGAGGAGCGCCTGCCCCGAGTCGGGGTGCCAGAGCGAGCTCCCGTCGCGCACGACGACGCGATCGCTCTCCGCGGTGACGCGCACGCCGGAGAGGGAGCGGCCCTCGGGGAGCTGCGCCCGGAGCTGGCGCAGGGCTCGCTTCACTCGCGACGGGGAGATGCGAGCGGCGACGAGGTCGCGGGCGGTGCGCAGGAGCACGAGATCGTGGAACGAGAAGCGCAGCTCGCCGCGCGGGCCGCGCCGGGGCGCGACGAAGCCGTCGCGCGCCCACCCGCGCACCTGGTGCTCGGGGAGCCCGAGCATGCGCGCCACGTCCCGGGCCCGGTACCCCCACACGAGCGCGCCCCTCTACTTCTTCGCGCCCGACTTGGAACGCTCCTCGCGCTCGCGCCGCGGCGCGCGGCGCGGCGGGCGGCGGTCGAGGTCGTCCGCCTTCGCCTCGGCGAGCTCCGGCTCCTCGGGGCGGTGGCGCGCCGCCTCGTCGCGCGCGGCCGCGGGGCGGGACCGGATGCCCTCCGGCGCGGCGAGGCTCTGCTTCAGCGCCTCCATCAGGTCGATGACCTGGGCGCGCGGCGCCTCGGCCGGCGCGAGCTTGATCTCCTTGCCCTGCACCTTCTGCTCGATGAGGGCGAGCGTGCGCGCGCGAACCTCGTCCGGATAGGCCTCGGGGTGGAAGGCCTCCGAGGCGGTCTGCTCGACGAGCCGCAGCGCGAGCTGCACCTCGGAGTCCCGCAGCTCCGCCTCCTCCACCTCGACCTCCTCGAACGAGCGCACCTCGTCCGTGTGGAGGAGCTGCTGCATGACGAGGCGGCCGCCCGACGGCCGCAGGAGCACGAGGTACTGCTTGCCTCGCGCGGCGTAGCGCGCGAGCGCCGCCTTCCCGGAGCGGCGCATCGCCTCGGCGAGCAGCCGATAGGCCTTGGCGCCGCCGCGGTCGGGCCCGAGGTAGTAGGGCTTGTCGAAGTAGACCGGATCGACCTCTGCGAGCGGCACGAACTCCGCGATCTCGATGGCCTGCGACGAGGTCTCCTCGAGCGCCTTCAGCTCCTCCGGCGTGAACGTGACGTACTGGTCCTTCGCGAACTCGTATCCCTTCACCATCTCGTCGCGCTCCACCTTCTCGCCGTCCGTGGGGCACACGTACTGCTGCTTCACGCGCGAGCCGCACTTCTCGTGGAGCAGGTTGAACGAGAGGCCCGCGGACGGCTGGGTGGCCGAGTAGAGCCGCACGGGGATCGAGACGAGGCCGAAGGAGATGGTGGCGGAGGCCATCGAGCGGAGCGCCATCGGGGCCTTATAAGAGCCCCCCGGTGGCGAAGCCCGGCGAAGACGCCCTCGCGCGATATCGCGCCAAGCGCAGCCCGTCGCGCACCCCCGAACCCTTCGGGGCCGCGCCGGCGGAGCGCGCGGTGGACGCGCTCACGGGTCGCTTCGCGGCGCGCTTCGTGGTGCAGAAGCACGCGGCGCGGCGGCTCCACTACGACTTCCGGCTCGAGCTGGATGGCGTCCTGAAGTCGTGGGCCGTCCCGAAGGGTCCTTCCTCGGATCCCGCGGAGAAACGCCTCGCCGTCGAGGTCGAGGACCATCCCGTCGAGTACGCCGACTTCGAGGGCGTCATCCCGGCCGGGAACTACGGGGCGGGGCCCGTCATCGTGTGGGACCGCGGGGCGTGGACGCCGCTCGCGGATCCGGCCGCCGGCCTCGCGCGCGGCAAGCTCCTCTTTCGGTTGGAGGGGCACAAGCTCCACGGCGAGTGGACGCTCTTCCGGTTGAAGGAGGCGAAGCAGTGGATGCTCGTGAAGCACCGCGACGGCTTCGCCGATCCCGGGGAGCGCCACCCGGTGGCCGAGGCGTCGGTCCTGTCCGGGCTCCTCCTCGACGAGGTGGCCACGGGCCCGGCGCGCGCGGCGGAGCTCGCGGTGGAGGCGGAGCGCCTCGGAGCGCGCCAGGGCCGCGTCGAGGCGGCCGCGTGGCGGCCGATGCTCGCCGAGGCGCGCGACCAGGCGTTCGGCGGGGAGGGCTGGCTGTTCGAGCTGAAGATCGACGGGTATCGCGCGCTCGCGGCGAGGGAGGGCCGGAGCGCGACCCTCCGGTACCGTAGCGGCGACCAGGCGACGGCGCGCTACCCCGAGATCGCCCTCGCGCTGCGGGCGCTGCCCTGCGAGCGCGCGCTCCTCGACGGCGAGATCGCCGTGCTCGACCACGACGGGAGGCCGAGCTTCCAGGCGCTGCAGGGCCGCGCCCAGCTCGCGCGGCCGGTCGACATCGAGCGCGCGTCCCTGGCGGCCCCCGCCACCTACTTCGCCTTCGACCTCCTCGCCTTCGGCGAGCTCGACCTCCGCCCCCTGCCGCTCTCGGCGCGCAAGGCGCTCCTCGGGCGCCTCGTCCCGCGGCTCGGCCCGATCCGGCTCCTCGAGGACATCGCGGAGCGCGGGGAGGAGCTGTGGCGCGAGGTGAGCGCTCGTGGGCTCGAGGGCGTCGTCGCGAAGCGCGCGGACGCGCCCTACCGCCCCGGCCGCTCGGGGGCGTGGCTCAAGATCCGATGTCAGCGCGCTGGCGACTTCGTCGTCGTGGGGTTCACCGCGCCCGCCGGCAAGGGACGGCTCGGCCTCGGCGCCCTGCACGTGGCGGCGAGGGTGGACGGGCGGCTCGTCTACGCCGGGAGCGTCGGCAGCGGGTTCACGGATCGACAGCTGGTGGATCTGCGAGCGCGGCTCGAGCCGCGTCGCAGGCCCTCGCCTGCGTGCGAGGGCTCCGTGCCGGGAGGACGCGGCCACGTCTGGGTCGAGCCCGCGATCGTGTGCGAGGCGAGGTACCACGCCTGGACGCGGGAGGGCCTGCTCCGGCAGCCCGTCTTCCTGCGGCTGAGGGAGGACAAGAGGGTGGAGGAGTGCGGGGACGAGGGGAGGGCACGCTCCGCGACCTCGACCTCGACCGCGACCGCGACCGCGAACGCGACCGCGACCTCCATCCCGACCGTCCCCCTCACGAACCTCGACAAGCTCTACTTCCCCGAGGACGGCTTCACGAAGGGTGACCTCGTCGCCTACCACCGCGCGATCGCGCCCTGGATGGTCCCTTACCTGAAGGACCGCCCGCTCACGCTCACGCGCTTCCCGGACGGCATCCACGGAAAGTCCTTCTTCCAGAAGGACGCCCCGGCGTGGCGCCCGGAGTGGATCCGCACCGTCCGAGTCTGGAGCGAGGAGGCGAGGCGCGACCTCGAGCAGTACGTCGCGGACGACCTCCCCTCGCTGCTGCACGTCGTGAACCTCGGGACCATCCCCATCCACGTGGGCGCGGCGCGCGCGCCCGGGCTCGGGAGCCCGGACTGGTGCTCGATCGATCTCGATCCCAAGGGCGCGCCCTTCGCGCACGTGGTCCGGCTCGCCCGCGCGGTGCACGAGCTGTGCGACGAGCTCGGCCTGCCGTCGTTCGTCAAGACGACCGGACAGGCGGGGCTGCACGTCCTCGTGCCGCTCGGCGGGCAGTGCACGCACGAGCAGGCGCGGCAGCTCGCGGGGCTGCTCGCGACCGCCGTCGCCGAGGCGCATCCGGAGATCGCCACGCTCGCCCGCGCCATCCCTGCCCGGCGCGGGCGCGTCTACCTCGACACCCTGCAGAACGGTTCCGGGAAGACGCTCGCCGCGCCGTTCTGCGTGCGCCCGCGGCCGGGCGCCCCGGTGTCGATGCCGCTGCGCTGGACCGAGGTGGACGGCCGCCTCCATCCCTCCCGGTTCACCATCCGTTCCGCGCCTCGTCGGATGGGGCGGCTCGGGGACGACCCGCTCCTGCCGGTCCTCGCGATGCGCCCCGACCTCGTCGCGGCGCTGGCGCGCCTGCGCGATCGGCTGCCGGCCACGTGACCGGATCGCCGCGGCCGCCGCCGTCGTGAGCGCTCGGCTCACGAGCCCGGCCGGCCGCGCACTGACCGCATGCCTCCACGGTGAGTGACGCGACGGTGCGTGCGGCGCGCACGCGCCCCGAGCGGTCCTTGAGGCTGCTCGCCGCGGCCGTCACTAACGTGGGTCAGGAGGACACGATGACATCGAGCTGGTTCCGTACCGCCGCGGTCGCGGCGCTCCTCGCGATCGCGGTCGCGCCGGCGGCGGCCCAGGAGAGCATCCTCGACAGACCCATGGAGAAGGAGGGCTGGCCCGTCGAGATCACGCGCCGCCCGCTGACGCTCGCGCTCGGCATGGCCGAGGTGATGGTGCCGGTGGGCATCAATCTCTCGAAGGACCGCGCCGGGAAGCCGGTCTTCCTCGCGCCGAGCCTCTACTACGGCGTGTCGGACGGCGTCAGCGTCGGCGTCCGGCACTTCCTCGGGCTGTGCGTCAGCGGCGGCGACAACGGTTGCCCGAAGGTCTACGACGACGTGAGCGTCGACACGATCTGGCGGCTCTACCGCGGCAGCGGGACGGACCTCGCGCTCGGGATAGCCCTGAACGCTTCGCCCATCGTCGACCCGTTCACGCTCGCGGGAGAGGTCCGGCTCATCGGGCGCATCACGGCCGGCCCGGTGGCGCTGGCGGTGGCGCCGGCCTTCACCTTCGGCCTCACCCACCGTGACGAGGCCCTGGTCAAGACGGCGCCGCTCGCCTTCCCGCTCGCCACCTACCAGTACGGCTTCGTGGAGTACGACGCGGGCAACAAGGAGCTCCTGGCTGTCCCGGTCAGCCTGCAGCTCCAGGCGACGCCGAGCGCGCTCATCGCCGTCTCCGCCACCCTCGACGGGCCGCTGAACCCCGCGGCCGGCAGCTTCAGCGACCTCTACACGATTCCCGTGGGCGCGGCGCTCGTGCTCTCGCCCACCAACATGCTCGACGTGGGCGCGAGCTTCACGTTCCTGAACCTGGCAGGGAAGCAGGCCACCGGCACGGCGCGCGCGGACGCGCGGGGCATGCAGGTGTTCGTGGCGTACCGGCTTTAGGCCGCGCTCTAGGCCAGCTCTAGGCCTGGGATCGCTCACCCGCGCGCGCGCGGCGCCTCTCGGCCTCGTCGCCCACGTCGGGCGCGAGGAACGCCTCGATCTCGACGCGCCGCCGCAGCGTGTCGGAATACCCGAGGTCCATGAGGCGCCCCACGTACTCGGGCTCGAAGGCGAGATAGCTGAGGAGATCGGAGCCCGTCTCGCCGGTCGCGCCGATGCCCTTGAGGAGGTAGCGCAGCATGCGCGGGAAGCGGCTGTACTGGTCGGAGGCGAGCGTCCCGAGGTCCTGCGATGGCCGGAGGACGAGCGTCGGCACGGCGCGGAGCGGCTGCGAGGCGGTCCCGCGCTGATCGGGGGGGATGAAGGCGACCGTGCGGTTCACCCGCTCGAGCCGCTCCAGGTCCGCCTCGAGCGCGTCGAGGAACACCGCGTTGAGGAGCAGGCCCGCGATCTCCGACGGGGGGAGCCACTCGCGCCGCGGCGCGCGCGTGCGCTCGAGGGGCAGCTCGATCGAGGGCGCGGACTGCACGCCGACGGCCAGGATGCGATCCGCGCCGAGGTGGATGGCGGGGGAGAGCGGGGCGTGCATCCGCACGCATCCGTCACCGTAGAAGAGCCCGCGAATCTTCACGGGCGGAAAGAAGATCGGGATCGCGGACGAGGCGAGGACGTGCGGGAGCCGCAGGCGCGCGCGGACTCCGATGCGCGTCGTGCGAAACCAGGGCTGCACGTCCTTCGCGCCGTCGAAGAAGGTGACGGCGAGGCCCGTCGCGTAGCTCGTCGTCGAGAGGGCCACTCCGCGCAGGATCCCGGAGCGGAAGTGCTGGGCGAGCCGCGAGACCGGCAGCGTCTCCGCGAGCAGATCGCACAGCGGCGCCGTGTCGAGGAGGTAGTTGATCTTGGACGAGCCGAGCAGCCCGCCTGACGACAGGTCCTTGATCCAGCGGCTGCCGATGGAGAAGAGGCCACGCGCGTCGGTGCGGTAGACGCGGTCCGGGGTGAGATTGCGCCAGATGTCGCCGAGCCGCGCCGCCGCGACCTGGAACTCGTCCGCGCCCGCCGCGACCGAGGTCGCGTTGATCGCGCCCGCCGACACGCCGGCGTAGATGCTGAACGGCGATGCCTTCGCGCGCCATACCTCGGCGATCGCGCGGAGCGCGCCGACCTGGTACGCGGCCCGCGCGCCGCCACCGGTGAGTACGAGTCCGACGTTCCCCACGCGCGCAGCGTACCACTGCTGGCTCGCCGCGTGGAACGGGCGGTGGTCCAGGCTGTCCCGAGACCGAGCGACGGACAGTCACGCCCGCTCGGGGGTTCCCTGTGCCGCACCCGAGAGGACCTCGCGGAGAGCGAGCGCGAAGGCAGGGCCGCGCGCCTCGTCCTCGTGCTTGAAGTAGACGAAGGCGTCGTCCCAGCGCTGCGACAGGATGCGCTCGGTCCAACCGCGCAGCGCGGCCTCGGGATACTCCGCCCGCCGCAGCCGGAGATACCCGAACCCGGCCGTGGCCACGGGCGGCGTGGTCGCCTCGTCGGTATCGGCGATGCAGAGCGCCGCCCCGCGCGCCGCGAGCGCTGCGTAGACGTCGTCCGAGAGCCAGGAGGCGTGCCGGAACTCGAAGGCCGCGCGGCCTCCCGCCGGAAGCGTCTCCAGGAACTCCTGGAGCCGCGGAACGTCCTTCTTGAGCGACGGTGGGAGCTGGTAGAGGACCGGGCCGAGCGCGGGACCGAGCTCCGCCGCCGTCCGGTAGAAGAAGGAGACGGTGTCGTCCACGTCGCGCAGGCGCTTCACGTGGGTGACGCGCTGGGGGGCCTTGAGCGCGAACACGAAGCCGCTCGGCACCTCCGCCCGCCAGGCAGCGAGGGTCTCCGCCCTCGGCATGCGGTAGAAGGTCGCGTTCGCCTCGACCGTCTGGAGACGCGACGCGTAGAACGCGAGCATCCGGCGCGCCGGCAGGTC
This sequence comes from Anaeromyxobacteraceae bacterium, assembly GCA_036395165.1. Classification (GTDB taxonomy): domain Bacteria; phylum Myxococcota; class Myxococcia; order Myxococcales; family Anaeromyxobacteraceae; genus Anaeromyxobacter_A. The sequence continues at coordinate 7,101 of DASWDS010000245.1, forward strand.
CGGCGGGTAGAACGCGCCCTTCCAAGCCGCGTAGCTGAAGCCGCTCGTGCCCGCCACGATCCGCACAGGACGCGAGTAACCGTCCACGCCGCCAGGTGCCACCGCCTGCTGGCTCGCCCCACGAGGGGGTGCGCGGACCCTCGCGGGCTCTGCGCGTGCGGCGGGATGGCGTATCTTGTCGCCGAAGCTCCCCCCTCGACCGGAGGTTTCGGATGCGACTCACCGTCACGCTCGTCCTCGCGCTCCTCGCGGCACCCGCGCTCGCACAGAACCCGTGGGACCTGGGCAAGCGGGCGGCCGGCGGCGCGGCGGTCGGGAAGCTCGAGAAGGAGATCAACAAGCGGCTCCTCGACGAGAGCCGCAAGAACCAGTGCTCGTTCAAGACGGACTCGGATGAGCTGCAGAAGGGGTGCGACCCGAAGGCGCGCCGGCTGGCGAACGCGGTCGTGGATTCGAAGAAGCGGCTGGAGGGAGCCGGCGTGAAGAACTTCAAGTTCGAGGTGTCGGGCCACACCGACTCGTCCGGCAGCGCCGCCCACAACAAGGAGCTCTCCCAGAAGCGCGCCGAGAAGATGAAGAAGGAGCTCGTCGCGAAGGGCATCCCGGAGGGCGACGTCGTCGCGGTGGGGATGGGCTCGGAGCGACCGGTCGTGAAGCCCGACGACACGCCCGCCAAGAAGGCGAAGAACCGCCGCTACGAGGTGCGGGTGAAGCTGTAGCGCGATCGCGTCCCGTGAGCGCCCCCGCCTCCGCCGCAGCGCGACCCGCGCTGCTCGAGCTGCGCCGCGCCGTGAAGCGCCACCGCGGCCGCGCCGTGCTCGGGCCGGTCGACCTCTCGGTGGCGCGCGGCGGCACGCTGGCGGTGGTCGGGCCGAGCGGCGCCGGCAAGACGACGCTCCTCACGCTCCTCCTCGGGCTCACCGAGCCGGACGAGGGAGAGGTCCGCTTCGACGGCGCGCCGCTCGCGCGCGGCGACCTCGCCCTGCGCCGCCGCATCGGGTACGTCGTGCAGGGCGGGGGCCTCTTCCCGCACCTCACGGCCGAGGGGAACGCGGGCCTGGTGGCGCGGTGGCTCGGGTGGGAGGAGGCGCGCCTTCGGGCGCGCGTCGCGGAGCTCGCCGAGCTGGCGCGGCTCCCCGCGGACCTCCTGGGCCGCTACCCGGCGCAGCTCTCGGGAGGCCAGGCGCAGCGCGTCGCGCTCGTCCGCGCGCTCGTCCTCGACCCGGAGGTGCTCCTCCTCGACGAGCCGCTCGGGGCGCTCGACCCGGTGACGCGCGCCGACCTCCAGGACGATCTCGCCGCGGCGTTCGCGCAACTCGGGAAGACCGTCGTCCTCGTCACGCACGACCTCGCCGAGGCCGCGCTCCTCGGCGGCCGCATCGCGGTCCTGCGCGAGGGCCTCGTGGTGCAGGAGGGCACGATCGAGGACCTGGCGCGCCGCCCAGCCGACCCGTTCGTCACGCGCTTCGTCCGCGCGCAGCGCTCGCCGCTCGATTCGCTCCGGGAGCGGACGTGAGCCCGCGCGCGCTCGCCGCCGCGCTGGGCGCCCTGCTCTCGGCCGCGCCCGCGAGCGCCGCGCCCGCGCCAGTGCGCGTCGGGTCGAAGAAGTTCACCGAGTCGGTCGTGCTCGCGGAGGTGGCGGCGCAGCTCGCCGCGACGGCCGGCGCGCGGATCGAGCACGTGAAGGAGCTGGGCGGGACGCGCGTGCTGTGGGACGCGCTCCTCGCGGGCGACATCGACCTCTACCCCGAGTACACGGGGACGATCGCGGAGGAGCTGGTCCGCGGCGCGGACGCGCGCGACGAGGCGGGCCTGCGCGCCGCGCTCGCGGCCCGCGGCGTCAGGATGGGGCGCCCGCTCGGGTTCGAGGACGGGTACGCGCTCGGCATGCGCGAGGAGGTCGCGGCCCGGCTCGGCATCCGGACCATCTCCGACCTGGCCCGCCACCCCGAGCTGCGCCTCGGGCTCTCGCACGAGATCCTCGATCGCGCCGACGGCTGGCCGGCGCTGCGCGCCCGCTACGGCCTCGAGCGCGGGCAGGTGCGCGGGCTCGACCACGACGTCGCGTACCGGGGCCTGGCGCAGGGCGCCATCGACGTGACCGACCTCTACTCGACGGACCCCGAGATCCTGGCGCAGCGCCTGCGCGTGCTCGTGGACGACCGCCATGCCTTCCCCGAGTACAAGGCGGTGTTCCTGTGGCGCGACGCGCTCGAGGCGCGCGCGCCCGAGGTCGTGCGGGCGCTCGGCCGGCTCGAGGGGCGCATCAGCACGGAGGTGATGACGGCGCTCAACGCGCGCGCCCGGCTCGAGCACGTCCCGGAGCCGGAGGTGGCCGCGGCGTTCCTGCGCCAGGCGCTCGGCGTCGAGAGCGGGGCGCGCGGCGAGGGGCGGGCGGCGCGGGTCGGGCGCCGCACGCTCGAGCACCTGGGCCTCGTCGCGGCGTCGCTCGCCGCGGCCATCTTGCTCGCCGTTCCGCTCGGGATCCTGGCGGAGCGGCGCCGCCGCGTCGGCCAGCTCGTGCTCGGCGCGGCGGGCCTCGTCCAGACCATCCCGTCGCTGGCCCTCCTCGTCGCGACCTTGCCCGTGCTGGGGATCGGGACGAGGCCCGCCCTGTTCGCGCTCTTCGTCTACAGCCTGCTCCCCATCGTCCGCAGCACGCACGCCGGGCTCGCCTCCATCCCCCCCGAGGTGCGCTCGTCCGCGCGCGCGCTCGGCCTGCCGTCGCTGGCGCGGCTTCGCCTCGTCGAGCTGCCCATGGCGTCGCGCGGCATCCTCGCGGGCGTGAAGACGTCGGCGGTGCTGTGCGTGGGGACCGCGACGCTGGGCGCGCTCGTCGGCGCGGGCGGCCTCGGACAGCCCATCTTCACCGGCATCCGCCTCGACGACTTCGGTCTCATCCTCGAGGGCGCGCTGCCCGCCGCCGCGCTCGCGCTTTCCGCGCAGGGCCTCTTCGACCTCGCCGAGCGCGTGCTCGTGCCGCGCGGGCTCAGGCTGGAGGAGGCGAAGGAGTAGGGCACCGCGGGTGGCACCGTTCACGG
>DASWDS010000246.1:0-4672 GCA_036395165.1 Anaeromyxobacteraceae bacterium
TGTCGCCCCCGGTCGAGTCCGCCGCCGCCTCCCACACCTTCGCGCCCGTCGCGCGCTCGAACGCGACCGCGGCCGTGCCGCCGCCGGGAGCGGGCGCGAACGCCGCCGTCACGATCCCGCCGGCGCTCGCGAGCGAGAGCGCCCCGTCCCACAGGACGAGATCCGGCAGCTCGACGCGATCCGTGTCGATGAGCCGGCGCGCTGAGCCCGACGGCGCGCCGGGATCGCGTTGCGCCGAGACCTCCACATCCACCGGCACCCCGTCGGCGTCGAGCACGTCGTGGCCCTTCAGGGCGAGCTCGAAGCGGCCGTCCGCGCCGGTCATCACGCGGAAGGCGTTGGAGCAGGCGGGGGCCGCGATGGCATTCAGGCAACCGAGCGCGAGGAGATCGCCGAAGCGGCCGGGCGGGACAGGCTCACCCACGAGCGGCCGGCGCACGAGGAGCACCGGGATGCCGGCCGCGGCGCTGCCGTCCTCGAGGAGGACGCGGCCGACGACGCGCACGTCGGCATCGGGATCGAGCCCCGACCGGCACGCTGCGGCGAGGACGAGGAGCGCCAGGAGCCCCATGCGCGAGGGCCGCCCTATCTTGCGGGCATGGGGCGCGTCCTCGTCGGCACGAGCGGATTCGTCTACGCGCATTGGAGGGGCATCCTGTACCCCAAGGACCTCCCCCAGCGGTGCTGGCTCGCGCGGTACGTGAGCGAGTTCCGCACCGTCGAGCTGAACAACACCTTCTATCGCCTGCCGCGCCCCGAGGCGGTGGACCGCTGGCGGGCGGAGACGCCGGAGGGCTTCGTCTTCGCCGCGAAGGGCAGCCGCTTCATGACGCACATGAAGCGGCTCCTCGATCCGGAGCCGGGCCTGGCGCGGTACTTCGAGCCGGTCTCGCGGCTGCGCGAGAAGCTCGCCGTCGTCCTGTGGCAGCTCCCGCCGCGCTGGCACGCCGACCTGGAGCGGCTGGACGCGTTCCTGGCGGCGCTCCCGCGCGGCGTTCGCCACGCCGTCGAGTTCCGCGACGAGAGCTGGTACGACGAGGCGGTCTGCGACGTCCTGGAGGCGCACGGCGCCGCCTTCTGCGAGCACGACATCATCCGCAAGCGGCCGCCGCGCCTCACGGGCGGCTTCCGCTACCTCCGGTTCCACGGCTGGACCGGCAAGTACCACGGGCGCTACGGCGCCGAGGCGCTCGCGCCGTGGGCGCGCGACCTCGCGCGCTTCTCGCGGCGCGGCGACGCCTTCGTCTACTTCAACAACGACGTGGGCGGGCACGCCGTCCTCGACGCGCGCGATCTCGTCTCGATGCTGCCGGGGCAGCACCGCGGGTCGCAGCCGCAGCCGGGCCTGCATGCCTAGACCTCGAACAGCATCCGCGCGGGGTCCTCGACGCACTCCTTCACGCGCACGAGGAACGAGACCGCCTCCCGCCCGTCCACGAGCCGGTGGTCGTAGGAGAGCGCGACGTACATCATCGGCCGGACGACCACGCCGTCATCCGGGCCGACCACGACGCGCTTCTCGATCTTGTGGAGGCCGAGGATGCCCGACTGCGGCGGGTTCAGGATGGGCGTCGAGAGGAGCGACCCGTAGATGCCGCCGTTCGAGATGGTGAACGTCCCGCCCTCGAGGTCCTGCATGGTGATGCGGTTCTCGCGCGCCTTCTTGGCGAGCTCGCCGATGCGCCGCTCGATGTCCGCGAAGCCGAGCCGATCCGCGTCGCGCAGCACGGGGACGACGAGCCCCTTCCCGCCCCCGACGGCGACGCCGATGTCGTAGTGGTCCTTGTAGACGATGTCCGTCCCGCGCACCTCCGCGTTCACGGTGGGCCAGGCGCGCAGCGCCTCCACCGCGGCCTTCACGAAGAAGGACATGAAGCCGAGCTTCACGCCGTGCGCCTCGAGGAACGCCTGAGAGTGCGCCTCGCGCAGCGCGAGGACGCGCGACATGTCGATCTCGTTGAACGTGGTGAGGATGGCGGCGTTCTGCTGGGCCTCGAGCAGCCGCCGCGCGACGGTGCGGCGGAGCGGCGTCATCGGCACGGCGCGCTCGCGCGCGGCCTGCCCCGCCCCGTCGGCGCCCGGCGCCTGCACGGGAGCGGGGGCGGGCCGGCTCCGCGCCTCGATGGCGCGCTCGACGTCGGCGCGCCGGACCACGGCCCCGCCCCCGATGGCCGACGCCTCGAGGCCGCTCTCGGCGATGAGCCGGCGCACCGACGGCGGCGCGCGGATGGGCGCGCGCGGCTCGGCGGCGCCGTTCGACGAAATCCCCCTCTCCCCCGCAGGGGGAGAGGGCCGGGGAGAGGGGGACGGACCCGCGGTCGGGGTCGGGGTCGGGGCCGAGGTCGGGGCCGGGGTCGCGGTCGCGGTCGCCTTGGCCCCCGCCTCCAGCTCCCCGAGCACGTCGCCGATCGCCACGTTCGCGCCGCTCGGCTTCAGGATCTTGCGCAGGACGCCGGCGGCGGGCGCGGGCAGCGCCACGGTGGCCTTCTCGCTCTCCACCTCGACGACGGGCTCGTCCATCGCGATCGCGTCGCCCTCTTTCTTCAGCCAGGCGCCGACGGTCGCCTGGGTGATCGACTCGCCCAGCGCCGGCACGCGCAGCTCGATCGCCATCTCGGTCCTCCTGGGCGCGCTAGGCGACGGCGATGCGGGGCGCGGCGCCGATCGCCTGGTTGACGAGGCCTTCCTGCTCGAGCCGGTGACGCGTGGCGGAGCCGGCCGCCGGGCTCGCGGAGGCGGGCCGTGAGATGCAAGAGAGGTCGCTCACGCCGCGCAGGAGCGGCGAGAGGTGCAGGTTCACGAACTCCCAGGCGCCCATGTTGCGCGGCTCCTCCTGCACCCACACCACCTCGACGCCCTCGCGGTAGCGCGAGAGGAGCCCGACCAGCGTGCTCGTGTCGAGCGGGTAGAGCTGCTCGACCCGCACGATCGCGACATGCCGCGCCGCCTGCGCCGCCTGCGCCGCCGCCAGCTCGTACGAGATCTTGCCCGAGCAGAGGACGACGCGCGTCACCTCCGACGGGCCGCCCAGCTCGTCCACGAGGAAGTGCTGGAACCCCCGCTCCGTGAACGCCTCCAGCGGCGACACCGCCGCGGGGTGCCGCAGCAGGCTCTTCGGCGACATGAGGACGAGGGGCTTGCGCCACTCCGCGAGCACCTGCCGCCGGAGGGCGTGGAAGATCTGCGCGGGCGTGGTGAGGTTCATCACCTGCCAGTTGTCGTCCACCGACAGCTCGAGGAAGCGCTCGAGGCGGGCCGACGAGTGCTCCGGGCCCTGCCCCTCGAGCCCGTGCGGCAGGAACAGGACGAGCCCGGAGAGCCGGTTCCACTTCGCCTCGGACGAGCTCAGGAACTGGTCCACGATGACCTGCGCCGCGTTGACGAAGTCGCCGAACTGCGCCTCCCAGATGGTGAGGCCGTCGGGCATCTCGAGGCTGTAGCCGTACTCGAACCCGAGCACGCCCGCCTCGCTGAGGGGGCTGTCGCGCACCTCCACGACGCCCTGGCCCTGGCGCAGGTGCGCGAGCGGCGAGTACGGCTGGCCGGTCTGCTGGTCGAAGAGCACGGCGTGGCGGTGGCTGAAGGTGCCGCGCCGCGTGTCTTGCCCGGAGAGGCGCACGCGCGCGCCCTCCCAGGCGAGCGTCCCGTACGCGAGCGTCTCCCCCATGCCCCAGTCCACCGGCCTCTTCCCGGCCACCATCTCGGCCCGCGCCTCGAGCAGCTTCGCGAGCTTCGGGTGGACGTTGAAGCCGGACGGCGTCGTGGTGAGGGCGCGCCCCACCTCCGCGAGCACCTCCGGCCGCACCGTCGTCGCGACCTCGGCCGAGCCGGCGATGGCGCCGCCGCGGTAGCGCGCCCGGATGCCCTCCAGCACGGGCGGCCCGGGCGACACCGCGATCGCCGCCGAGGCCGCGAAGTCCTCCTCGAGATTGCGCCGGTAGTCGGCCGAGAGCGCGTCCACGTCCTCGCGCGAGACCACCTTCTTCTCGACGAGCTGCTCGCCGTAGACCTGGCGCAGGCTCGGCTTCCTCGCGATGGCCCGGTACATGACGGGCTGGGTGAAGGTCGGCTCGTCTCCCTCGTTGTGGCCGTACTTGCGGTAGCACCAGAGCTCGATCACGGCGTCGGAGTGGAAGCGCTGGCGGAAGTCGACGGCGAGGAGCACCGCCTGCGCGACGGCCTCGAGATCCTCCCCGTTCACGTGGAAGACCGGGATCTGCAGCATGCGCGCGACATCGGTCGCGTAGAACGTGGAGCGCGCGTCGCGCGGCGAGGTGGTGAAGCCCACCTGGTTGTTCACGACCACGTGGACCGTTCCACCCACCGTGTAGCCATCGAGCAGCGCCATGTTGAGGCACTCGGCCACGATCCCCTGGCCGGCGAAGGCCGCGTCGCCGTGGACGAGGATGGGCAGGACGCCGGCGCGGTCGAGGTCCCGCGTGCGATCCTGCCGTCCCCGGACCTTGCCCTGCACGACGGTGTTGATCCACTCGAGGTGGCTCGGGTTGAACGCGAGCGACACCTGCACCGGCGCGCCCTCCGGCGTGGCGTGCCGGCCCTGGTAGCCGAGGTGGTACTTCACGTCGCCGCCGCCCGACGAGATGATGGCCCGGTCGCGGAACTCGGCAAAGATCTGGCGCGCCGGCTTGCCGAGCACGTTCGCGAGCACGTT
>DASWDS010000247.1:0-2599 GCA_036395165.1 Anaeromyxobacteraceae bacterium
GGGCGCACCATCTACGTCTGCGACCGCAACGTGTACCGGCCCGCGCCGTCGCCCGCGCCCGAGGAGGCGCCGCAGCCGCCCTTCGCGCCCGAGCCGTACGCACAGTCGCAGCCGCCACCTGGCCCGGCGCCTTCGCCTTACGCGCCGCGCTACGCCCCGGAGCCGTGGCAGCCCCCTTCGAGGGCCGAGCACCGCGGGCAGCTCGGGTTCGTGCTCATGCCGGGCGGCACCAGCTTCGATCGAGGCCACACGACCGACACCGCCGGCGCGGCCGGGCTGGAGCTGCGCGGGCCGTTCGGCGGAGGCCGCCTGCGGCTCGGGTTCGAGTACGCGCGCGACGTGCGCGTGGCCGACGTGACGCTGAAGTGGGACTTCAACGACCGGGGCCAGATCCGCCCCTTCCTCGCGGTGGGCGCGGGTGGAGCGCGGCTCATGACCACGACCGATCGCAGCTGGCGCCCGACGGCGAGCGTCTCGCTGGGCGTCGACGTCTTCGTCGCGCGCGATCTCTTCCTCACGGTCGAGGCGAAGCAGCGGGCGTTCACGCATGACACGGCCAGCGGCCTCGAGCTCTCGAGCTTGCACCAGACGAGCCTCTTCGCCGGTATCGGCATTTACCTCTAGTCACGCACCGGGGCGCCGAGCGCTCGCCGGGGGAGGACAAGCCGGTCGCGCTGGAGATCCACGCCGCCCGCAAGGCGCGCTGAGCTCCCCGGCGGCTCGAAGAGCGCCGCTCACCCTCGGTGTAGGCTCATCGCAGCGGCGATGGCCGGAGGCGAAGGGCCTCCCCCCGCGCGTGGGGGGGAGGGGACAGGTCCGTTCTAGTGCGCGTGAGCGCGGCGAGGGATGCGGAGGTGCGCCCACCGGTCGCCGCCGGTGGTGGGCGCGACGCCGGGCCGGCGCGCCAGGATGGGCAGGATGGCCGCCACGAGGAGCATGAACGCGATGTAGGGAAGGGCGCCCGCGAACGAGCCGGTGTGGTCCTTCACGAAGGCGACGAAGATGGGGCCGACGATCCCGCCCACGCCCCACGCCAGCAGGATCCACCCGTAGACGACGCCCATGAACTTCGTTCCGAAGTAATCGGCGGTGAACGAGGGCATCGTGCCGAAGCCGCCGCCGTAGTCGAGGAGCACGACCGCGAACAGCGTCGCCACCAGCGGGAGCGAGTGGATGCCGCCCACGAAGAAGAAGATGAGCACCTGGCTGCCGTAGATGAGGATGTAGGCCAGGTTCCGGCCGATGCGGTCGGACACGGCGCCCCAGAAGAAGCGGCCGATCCCGTTGAATATCGCGATGAAGCCGTAGACCGAGAGCGCCAGGGCGGGGGCCGCGCCGGTGAGCTCCCGCATGATGGGCACCGCGTTCGAGATGAACAGGATGCCGGCGGTGACGTTGAGGAAGAGCATGAGCCACAGCATCCAGAACTGCGGCGTCCGCATCGCCTCGGCCGGCGCGTAGTCGCGGCCGGTGGCCGCCGCGGCGGCGACGGCGCCCGGGCGCGTGTAACCCTGCGGCGGGTTGCGCATGAACGAGGCGCAGACGCCACCCAGCACCGCAAAGACGAGCCCGGAGACGAGGAAGGCGTTCATCACGGCGCTCACGCCCGCGTCGGACAGGTGCGCCACCGTCTGCCCGCCGCCGCGCCCGGCCAGGATCTGCGCCGCCTCGCGAGAGGCCGCCGCGAACGAAGGAATCGACTTCATGATGTTGCTGTAGAAGAACGCGCCGAGGCCGAACCCCATCACCACCATGCCGCTGCCGAGGCCGCGCTTGTCGGGGAACCACTTCGTCACCGTCGCGACCGGCGTGATGTAGCCCATGCCGAGCCCGAGGCCGCCGATGACGCCGTAGGTGAGGTACAGCCACCACGCCCCGAGGTGCGCCGTGCCGAGGCCGGCCAGGATGTTGCCGATCCCCCACAGGACGACGCCGGTCACCGCGACCGGCCGGGGGCCGGAGCGGTCCTGCCACCGCCCGCCGATGATGGCGCCGACCCCGAGGAAGAAGATCGAGAACGCGAACGCCCAGGTCGTGGTGGTGTTCGACCACCCGAAGCTCGCGATGAGCGGCTGGGTGTAGATGCTCCACGAGTAGACGGTGCCGAGACAGATCATCGCGATCGTGCCGGCGGCCGCGATCGCCCAACGGTTCCGAGTCATCGTTCCCCCTCCCCCGGGCGTCAGCCTCAGCCTCCGATGCCCATCATGGGCAGGAGCCGGACCAGCCCCGAACAAGCCTCCTCCATGTGGTGTCGAGGCGCCTTCGCCGCGAGCGCGGCCCGGATGCGCACCTCGATCGTCTCGTCCGGCGCGCCGCCGCGGATGAGCTCGCGGAGCTGCACCTTCGACTCGCCGCCGAGGCACACCTGGAACCCGCCGTCTGCGGCGACGCGGGCCCGGTTGCAGCGGTCGCAGAAGTTCTCCGTCATCGCCCCGATGAAGCCGACGTGCCGGACCTCGCCCGCCTCGTCCCGGCCGCGCATGTAGTGGGCCGGGCCCCAGCCGCGCTTGTCGCACGGCTCGAGCGCGACGCCTTGCGCCGCGAGGAGCTGCTTCACGCGCCCGGTCGGCACGGGCTTCCCCTTGCCGAATGGCAT
>DASWDS010000248.1:0-2207 GCA_036395165.1 Anaeromyxobacteraceae bacterium
CCAGCACCGGCCACTCGCCCGCGACGTCGACGTGGTGGTGCTCGACGCCGCGAACCCCGCCGGCAACGGCCACCTCCTGCCCCGCGGGCCGAACCGTGAGCCGTGGAGCGCCCTCTCTCGCGCGTCGCTCGCCTGGATCTCGCGGGTCGACCAGGCGCCGCCCGGCGCGCTCGGCGCGCTCCGCGAGCGCGTGCGCGCCGCGACCGGCCGCCCCGCCGTCGAGTCGCGGCATGCCGTGACCGACGTGCTCGCCGCCGCGCTCCTCCGCTCCCTCGGGAAGGGAGCCCTCGGCGGCCGCCGCGTGCTCCTGCTGTGCGCGCTCGCGCGTCCTGAGGGCTTCCGGCGCACGCTCGCCGACCTCGGGGCGGTCGTGGCCGTGGAGCGCGTGTTCCGCGATCACCACCCCTTCACCGAGGGGGAGATCGAGGAGGCGCTCCGCGCGGCCGCCGCCAGCGGGTGCGACGTCGTCGCGACGACCGAGAAGGACGCGGTCCGCCTGCCGCCGCGCCTCGCCGCCGACCCGCGCATCCACGTGGTCCGGATCAGCGCGGAGATCGTGGCGGGAGGCGACGTGCTGGACGAGCTGCTCGACCAGGCGTTCGCGACCCCGAGCGAGACCACGACCCAGACCCGGACCGCGACCCCGACCAGGAGGGGCGATCCATGACCCCCCGACCCGTCCCCGCGTGGCTCCGCCGCGTCCTCTACGCGCTCTGCGCCCTCCTCGCGTGGCTCGCGTGGACCCTCGGCATCCGCCGGCGCATCGTCCTCGACAACCTCCGCCTCGCGTTCCCGGAGAAGTCCGAGGGCGAGCGCCGCGCCATCGCGCGCGCCACCTATCGCAACCTCGGCGTCATGGCCCCCGAGTTCCTGCTCGTGCCGCGCATGTCGCAGGAGGAGATCGACCGCATCTTCGTCTACGAGGGCTGGGAGAACTACGAGGCCGCGCGGGCGCGGGGGAAGGGCGTCATCGCCTGCACCGCGCACTTCGGGAACTTCGAGGTGCTGGCGGCCGCCCACACCCGCCGCGACGTCCCCATCACCATGATCAGCAGGAAGATGGGGAAGACCGGCGCCAACGACCTGTGGCGCAAGGCGCGGACCCGGTCCGGCGTCGAGGACCTCGTCGTGAAGAAGGGCGAGACGCTGAAGGCGGCGCGGCGCGCGCTCGCGCAGGGGCGCGTCCTCGGCTACGTCATCGACCAGAACCAGCCGCGCCGGCGGGCCGTCTTCCCCACCTTCTTCGGCGTCCCGGCGGCGACGTCTCCCACGCCCGCCATCCTCGCGATCCGATCGGGCGCCGCGGTCGTCTTCACGGTCGCCGTGCCGCTCGGGGATGGGCGGCACCAGGTGATCATCGAGGGGCCGCTCGACGTGCCCGACACGGGCGACCGCGAGCGCGACGTGCTCGCCTTCATGCAGGACCTGAGCGAGCGCCTGGAGCGGCGCGTGCGCGAGCACCCCGACCGCTGGTACTGGCTCCATCGCCGCTGGAAGACGCGCCCTGCGCAGGCGCAGCCGGATGAGGCTGCCCCGGAGCGGCAGGGGGGCATCTGAATTGACGGCATCCGCCGCAGCGCGGTAGGAACGCCCCGATGCGCCGCCCCGCCGCCGTGAACGGGATCGCCCACCTCGCAGGCCTGCTCGACCGCTTCGCGCGCGCCGAGGTCGTCGTGGCGGGCGACTTCATGGCGGACGAGTACGTCTACGGCGAGACGGAGCGCATCAGCCGCGAGGCGCCCGTGCTCATCGTCCGCTACGAGCGCAGCGAGCTCAAGGCGGGCGGGGCCGGCAACGCGGCGCAGAACCTGGCCGCGCTCGGCGTGAAGGTCCGCGCGGTCGGCGTCGTGGGCGACGACGCGCTCGGCGCGACGCTCCTCGACGTGCTCGCCGCCTCCGGCATCGACGTGTCCGGCATCCAGCGGGTGCGTGGCCGCGCCACCGAGTCGAAGACGCGCATCCTCGCCGGCGGGCGCTCCACGCGGCGCCAGCAGATGCTCCGCGTCGATCGCGCCCCGGGCGATCACCTGTCACCCGTCGCCGAGGCGCGCATCGTGCGCGACCTCCAGCGCGCGGCGCGCGGCGCGCAGGCCGTGCTGGCGAGCGACTACGGCTCGGGCGCGCTCGGCCCGCCGGCGCTCGAGGCGCTGCGCGGCGTGAAGCGCGGCGGGGTGCCGGTGTGCGTCGACTCGCGCTACCGCCTCGCC
>DASWDS010000249.1:0-26212 GCA_036395165.1 Anaeromyxobacteraceae bacterium
GCCCCTCCCTGCTGGCCGGGTCCCGTGCGCTGCCGCAGGCGGCATGCGCCGCCTCTCCGGTAGCGCCCCGGCGCGCTCGCTTCGCTCGCGTGTTCGCGAATCATGCTCGCCCGTTTAGGCGGCACGGAGCGCGACGGAGCGCCGCCGCGCCCTCCCGAGCGCGAGCTGGCCGAGCGCGACCGCCGCGCCCACGGCGAGGCAGCCGCCCCACAGCGCGCCCGCGCCGAGCGCCTCGAGCACCGCCGGCCCGGCGAGCGGCGCGAGGAAGCTGGCGACGCCGAAGCCCAGCCCATAGGTGCCGGCGTAGCGGCCGCGCAGGTGCGGCGGCGCCAGCTCCTGCACGAGGGCGCTCGCGGTGGGCATGTAGGCGATCTCGCCGAGCGACCACACCGCCGTGGCGAGCGCGTACCGAGGCGCGGTGGAGCAGAGCGCGTATGCGCCGTAGCCCACGCCGACGAGGAGCGACGCTGCTGCGAGCACCTGGGCAGGCGTGAAGCGGCCCGTCACGCGCGCGCCGAAGGGCTGCACGAAGGCGATGAGGAACGTATTCACCGACAGGACGAGGCCGAACCCGGCCGGCGTGATGCCGTGCCGCGCCATGTCGATGGGGAGCGACGACTGCATCTGCCAGAAGGCGAGGCAGAAGGCGACGTGGAGGAGGAAGAAGGCGACGAAGGTACGGTCGGCGAGGACCGTCAGGTAGCTTCCCCCGCCCATCGCCCCCGCGAGCGGAGGCGCCGCAGCCGCCCCCCGGGCCGAGACTCTCTGCGGCCTCGTCTCCGGCACCCGCCGGTACACGATCGCGGCGAAGGCGAGGGTGGTGATGGCGTCGGCGACGAAGGGCACCGCCCAGCCGTACGTCGCGAGCACCCCGCCCACGACGAGTGACACGCCGATGCCGATGTTGTTCGCCCAGTAGGCGAGCCCGAAGGCGCGCCCGCGATCCTGCGCTGGGACGACGTCGGCGATGACCGCCTGATAGGGCGCGTTCGTCGCCTGCGACGTGACGCCGAAGAGGAAGACCACGGCCGCGATCGCGACGGGCGCGTGCAGGAAGGCCAGCGCGCCCGCCGTCGCGGCCGCGCCGAGAAGGCCGCCCAGGATCGTCGGACGCCGCCCGAAGCGATCGGCGAGCGCCCCGCCCACGGGCCCCGCGACGAGCATGCCCGCGCCGAAGAGCGACACGATGGCGCCGGCGCGCGAGGGCGAGAGCCCGCGCGCGGTGAGGAAGAGCGCGAGGAACGGGAAGACGAACGTGGCGATCGCGGACAGGAACTGGCCGCCCCACAGCCAGTAGAAGATCGTGGGCAGGCCGCCCACGTGAGCGGCGAGCGCGGCGCGGATCATGCGCATCGCGTCATCCTGCCACGCGCCACGCGGCGCGTGAAAATGGAACGGCCGCCCTTGCGGGCGGCCGTGGGTTGCGGCTCCCTCCCCCGCGAGCGGGGGAGGGTCGGGGAGAGGGCTCGACTACATGTCGAAGTAGAGCGCGAACTCCATCGGCGACGGGCGGCTGCGGACCGGCGTCACTTCCTTGTCGTACTTGTACTGGATCCAGGTCTCGATGACGTCCTCGGTGAAGACGTCGCCCTTGAGCAGGAACTTGTGGTCCTTGCGGAGGTTCTCGAGCGCCTCGTCGAGCGAGCCCGGCATCTTCGGGATCTCCCTCAGCTCCTCGGGCGAGAGGCCGTAGATGTCCTTGTCGAGGGGCTGGCCGGGGTTGATCTTGTTCTCGATGCCGTCGAGGCCCGCCATGAGCTGCGCCGCGAACGCCAGGTAGCCGTTGCAGCTCGGATCCGGCGTGCGGAACTCGATGCGCTTCGTCTTCGGGTTCGGCGAGTACATCGGGATGCGGATCGCGGCCGAGCGGTTGCGGGCCGAGTAGGCCAGGTTGATCGGCGCCTCGAAGCCCGGGACGAGCCGCTTGTAGCTGTTCGTGGTCGGGTTGCAGAGGGCGGCCAGCGCGGGGCCGTGCTTCAGGATGCCGCCGATGTACCACATGGCGAGATCCGACATGCCCGCGTAGCCCTCACCGGCGAAGAGCGGCTTGCCGCCCTTCCAGATCGACTGGTGGCAGTGCATGCCCGAGCCGTTGTCGCCGTAGAGCGGCTTCGGCATGAGCGTCACCGTCTTGCCGTGGCGGCGGGCCACGTTCTTGATGACGTACTTGAACCACTGGAGGTTGTCGGCGCACCGCACCAGGGAGTCGAACCGCATGTCGATCTCGGCCTGCCCGGCGGTCGCCACCTCGTGGTGCTGGCGCTCGATGGTGATGCCGACCGACTCCATCACGCGGCACATCTCGGTGCGGATGTCCTGCTGGCTGTCGGTGGGGGCGACCGGGAAGTAGCCCTCCTTGTAGCGAGGCTTGTAGCCGAGGTTGCCGCCCGGCTCCTCGCGGCCCGTGTTCCACTGACCCTCGACCGAGTCGACCTTGTAGAAGGCGTGGTTCACGCCCGCGTCGTAGCGGACCTCGTCGAAGATGAAGAACTCCGGCTCCGGGCCGAAGTAGGACACGTCGCCGATGCCGGTCGACTTGAGGTACTTCTCCGCCTTGATGGCGATGTTGCGCGGGTCGCGCGAGTACGGCTCCTTCGTGATGGGGTCGACGATGTTGCAGATGAGCGAGAGCGTCGGCTCCGCCATGAACGGGTCGATGACCGCGGTGTTCGAGTCCGGCATCACCAGCATGTCGGAGGCGTTGATGGCCTGCCAGCCGCGGATCGACGACCCGTCGAACCCGAGCCCCTCCTCGAAGACCTCCTCCGAGAGCTCGGTCAGCGGGATCGTGAAGTGCTGCCACAGGCCGATGAAGTCCATGAACTTCAGGTCGACGTAGGTGGCCTTCTTTTCCTGGGCCAGGCCGAGGACCTGCTTCGGGGTGAGGTTGGGCATGAGGTTCGTCCTATCTCCTGGGATGCAGGGGAATTCGAGAGCGGAATCGGATAGCACGCTGCATGCCACGCTGGGAAGGACGGATCCCCCGTGATCGAGTGGCTTACCCCGCTGGGCTGCCTGCCGAGCAGGCAGCGAATGCTCGAAAAGCGAGCAGCGGCAGCTCCGCCGGGCGCTGATCTTCTTCCGCGGTCCCGCGCTACTTCGCCTTCATCCCCAGCGCGCGCATCCGCTCGCGGAGCGTGTTCCGGTTCATGCCGAGGAGCTCGGCGGCGCGGAGCTGGTTGCCCTTCGTGCGCGCCAGCGCCCCCGCGATGAGCGGCGCCTCGACGGCGGCGAGGGCGGCGGCGTGGCGGCCGCTCTCCGGCGACGGCGAGTCGAGGATCTGGTCCACCAGCCCGACGAGGCCGCGGTCCGACGCGCCGGTGCTGGGGAGGAGACCGATGAGCTCCTTCGCCCCGAGTCGCGCGCCCGGCAGCTTGAGGAGCGCGCGCTGGATGACGTTCTGCAGCTCGCGGACGTTCCCCGGCCAGCCGTGCGAGAGGAGCAGCGGCTCGGCGTCCTTCGAGAGGGCGAGCGGTCTGCCCTTGAGCTGCTCGCCGTACTTCGCGATGAAGTAGCGCGCGAGCAGGATGACGTCGCCCTCGCGCTCGCGCAGCGGCGGCAGGCGGATGGGCACCACCGCCAGGCGGTAGTAGAGGTCGCGGCGGAAGCGGCCCTCCTCGACCGAGCGGGCCAGGTCGGCGTTCGTCGCCGCGACGATGCGCACGTCCACCGAGAGTGGACGCGTGCCGCCGACGCGGTCGACCTCGCGCTCCTGCAACACGCGGAGGAGCTTCGCCTGCAGCTCGACCGGCATCTCGCCGATCTCGTCGAGGAAGAGCGTGCCGCCGTTCGCGAGCTCGAACTTGCCCGGGCGGCGCTCCACGGCGCCGGTGAAGGAGCCCTTCTCGTGACCGTAGAGCTCGCTCTCCATCAGGTCGCGCGGGATGGCGGCCATGTTGACGGTCACGAAGGGGCCACGCGCCCGCACCGAGTTGGCGTGGATGGCCCGGGCGACGAGCTCCTTGCCCGTGCCGCTCTCGCCCATGAGCAGGACCGTCATCTCCGTGCGCGCGACGCGGCCGATCTCCTTGTAGACCTCGACCATGGCCGGCGAGCGGCCGATGAGCATGTCCGGGATCGCGAGGTCCTTCGGGCCGCCGCGCGCCTCCTCGGCGTCGGTCTCGGCCGAGCGCCGGCGAGCGGGCTCCTCGCGCTCCTCCGCGCCTGGGTGCTCGCCGTGCTCCACCTCCGGGCCGATGGCGAGGTCCTTCACGAGCCGCTCGACGCGGGTGAGGTCGAAGGGCTTTCCGAGGTAGTCGGCGGCGCCGCGCTTCATCGCCTCGACCGCCGAGCGCATCGTGTCCTCGGCCGTCATGACGACCACGAACGGGGAGTCGGAGCGCTGCGTCAGCTCGCCGAGGAGCTTGAAGCCGTCGTCGCCGGGCAGCCTGACGTCGAGGAGCACGAGCCCGACGCCATCCCCGCTCGCGCCGTGCTGCGCCAGCTTCTCGCGCGCCTCCTCGGCGCTGCCCGCCTCCTCGAAGGGAACGCCTGCCCGCTCGCAGGTGCGGGCGAGGACGAAGCGGATTGACGGCTCGTCGTCGACGATGAGGACCTTGCGCACGTTCCTTCCGTTCGTGGGATCGGGCGACCCGCGAGGGGACGCCTGCTCGTTGTTGACGGCTCTCGTTGTTGACGGCTGTAGTAGCAAGCCGCTTGCCAGGGCGCCGAACTGACGCCGATCAGGCGATCTCGAGGGGCAGGAAGACGCTCGCCTCGGCGCCGCCGGACCCGCGGTTCTTCACCTCGATTCGACCCCCGTGCGCCTCCACGATGCGGCGCGAGATGGCGAGGCCGAGCCCGGTGCCGTGCGCCTTCGAGGTGGCGAAGGGAGTGAAGAGCCGCGGGATCATCGACTCCGGGATGCCGGGGCCGCTGTCCACGACCGACACCCGCGCGAGCGGCCGCGTGCGTCCGCCGGCGGCGCGGAGCCGCAGCGACGCGACGCTCGTCTCGAGCCGGATCTCGCGCCGTTCCGAGGCCTGGACCGCCTCCACGGCGTTCCGCACCAGGTTGAGCAACACCTGCGTCAGCTTCTCGCGGTCGCCGCGCACGCTGGGCAGGGACGGGTCGTAGCGCTCCGTGTACGAGATGCCATCGCCGCCGGGGAAGCCGCGCGCGAGCACGATGACGTCGCCGAGGACCGAGTGGATGTTCACTGGGGCCGACTGCAGCGCGGCCGGGCGGGCGAGGTCGAGGAGCTCGCGGACGAGCCCGTCCACCCGCTTGGCCTCCCGCGCGATGACCTGCGCGTACTCCTTCGCGCGCCCCTCGGCCTCGCGCGCGAGCAGCTCCGCCGAGCCCTGCAACCCGGCGAGCGGATTCTTGATCTCGTGCGCGAGCCCGGCCGCGAGCGCCTCGAAGTCGAGGGTGCGCTCGCTCGTTCGCGGGACGCGCAGCGCGATCACCGTCCCGACGCAGGTGGGCCCGTCGAGCAGCGGCCCCGCCTCGGCCAGCACCGAGACGGCCGGATCCTGCGGGCCGGGGAAGTCGGTCGACGCGGACTCCTGCGAGTCGCGGGCGCGCTCGGCGAGGATCGCGAGCTGGGCGCCCCCCGGGAGCGCGCGGACGGGCAGCCCCACCGCGCGATCGCGGCTCCGCCCGAAGAGCTCCTCGGCGGCGGGGTTCATGTGCATGACCCCGCCGTCGGCGCCGACGATGACGATCGCGTCCGCGAGCGAGTCCACCGCCGCGCGCGCGACGGCTGCGGGGAGCGGCGGAGGCTTGGGCGGGCGAGTCAAGGAACGTTCGCGCTTCGACTGCGGCCGCTGCGCGGCCTACGCTCAGCGCGAACGGAAACCGCATCCGTTCGCCCTGAGCGTAGCGAAGCGAAGTCGAAGGGCGAACGCACTTACAGCGCCTCTTCGCCGCGCTCGCCCGTCCGGATGCGGATGACCTCCTCGACGGGGACGACGAAGATCTTGCCGTCGCCGATGCGGCCCGTCTTGGCGGCGCGCTCGATGACCTCGACCACCCGCCCGACGAGCTGGTCGGAGACGACCACCTCGACCTTCACCTTGGGGAGGAAGTCCACCACGTACTCGGCGCCGCGGTAGAGCTCGGTGTGCCCCTTCTGCCGGCCGAAGCCCTTGACCTCGGTGGCCGTGAGGCCCGCGACGCCGACCTCGGACAGCGCCTGCTTCACCTCATCCAGCTTGAAAGGCTTGATGATGGCTTCGACCTTCTTCACGGCTCACCTCGCGTCGTGGATTGTGGAAGTCTGCCCCGAAAGTCTGTCCCGCCGGCCGCTGCTCGTTTCGTGGGCAGCCGCTGCCCGCGATTCGTACACCGAATCCCTGTCTCGCCACCAGTCCTCTGGCGCTCGGCTGCCCAGCCCGGGACGGAGTGCAACGGACGCGCCACGGGATCGCCCGCCGGATCGCGGCCGGCCGCGGCGGCCACCGGCGCGCCCGGCGCGGTACATTCGGCGCGTGAGCACCGTCGCCATCGTGGCCGTCGTCTTCGTCGCGGTCGCCTTCGCCACCTGGGCTCACTACGCGTTCTGGTCGCGCTGGTACTTCGTGCCGACCGGCGAGGACGAGGTGGTCCACGCCGAGACCGCCGACGGCTGGCGCCTCGCTCTCGGCCGCCGCCGCCCGCGCGGCCCGGCGCGCAGGACGCCCGTCCTCCTCGTCCACGGCCTCGCCAACAACCGCGGCAGCGTGGACTTCGGCGTGGCGCGATGGTCGCTCGCGGCGCACCTCGCCGCCGCCGGCTTCGACTGCTTCGCGCTCGACCTGCGCGGCCACGGCGGCTCGCGTCCCGCCCGCCGCGGCGCGCCGCGCTCGTGGACCTTCGACGACTACCTCCGGCTCGACGTGCCGGCCGCGCTCGACGCGGTGCGCGCCGCCACCGGCTCGCCCCGCGTGCTGTGGGTCGGGCACAGCCAGGGTGGCCTCCTCGGGATGGCGGCCTGCGCCGCCCGTCCCGAGCGCGTGGCGGCCCTCGTCGCGATCGGCGCCCCGGCGTTCTTCGGCCGGCAGGATCCCCTCAAGCTCTTCGCCCGCTTCGGGTTCTTCTTCACGGGACGGCTCAACCGGTTCCTGGCGCGGAGCCTCGCCCCGTTCTCGGGGTACTGGCACCCGCCGGTGAGCGAGATCGTCATGAACCCGCACAACGTGACGCGGCCGGTGTACCGGCGCCTGCTCGCGAACGTGGTCGAGAACATCTCGAGCGGCGTGCTGCGGCAGTTCGCGGGGTGGATCGCGACCGACACGTTCGCCTCGCTCGACGGCGAGGTGGACTACCGCGCGGCGCTCTCGCGGTGCACGCAGCCGGCCCTCTTCGTCGCGGCCGAGGCCGATCGCATCGCGCCGCCCGCAGTGATGGAGGAGGCGGCCCGGGGGTGGGGCGGCGAGGCCGAGGTGGTGCGGATCGGCGTCGCGGGCAAGGCGCTGTGCGACTACGGCCACTCCGACCTCCTCTTCGGGCGCGCCGCGCCGGAAGAGGTGTTCCCGCGGATTCGCGACTGGCTCATCGTGCACGACCAGCCTCGTGAGGCGGTCACGGCGGAGGGGGAGGCGCCTTGAGCTCGCTCCTGCTCGCGCTCCTCCTCGCCGCCGACCTCCCTCGCGCAGCCGTCGTCGCCGCGGAGCCCTTCACCTGTCCCGCCGGCGCCGAGCCCGAGGGCGCGGCCCCGCCCGACGGATTCGAGGTCTGGTGCGAGCGCCCGGACGAGGCGCCCGAGCGCCGCCGCGACGGGCCGGCGCGGACCTTCTACGACGACGGCCGCCTCGCCAAGGCGGCGGCGTTCCGGCACGGGCGGCTGCACGGATCTTTCACGGAGTGGCACCGGAACGGGCGGCCCGCGCGCGCCGGCGCGTACCGGGACGGCGAACGCGAGGGCGAGTGGACGCTCTGGTACGAGAGCGGGCGCGTCGAGGAGGAGTGCGGCTACGATCGGGGCGAGCGCCACGGGCCCTTCGCGACCTTCTACCCGAGCGGCCGGCGCAAGACCGAGGGGCGCTACTGCCACGGGCTCCAGTGCGGCACGTGGGCGAGCTGGGACGAGGAGGGGCGCGAGCTGGGGAAGGTCGAGTACGAGGAGATCCGCGGAACGCCCTGAGTGCCGCAATCCTAGATCGGCTTCACGCCGGCGCGCGCCGCGCGCTCCGCGCCGAGGAAGGCGTCGAAGGCGGCCGACGGGACCGGGATCGCGAAGAGCGTCGCGGTCAGCGGGCGATCGCCGAGATCGAGCGGCTGCTCGACGCCGGGCGTCATGCTGACGCGACCGCGGCAGACGAGCTCCTCGCCGGGCATGGACAGCTCGTAGTCCACCGCGAGATCGCCCGAGGGCTCGCGCGTCGTCTCGACGCGGAGCGCGAGGCGGACCTGATCCGGGTTCTCCGGGTCACGCAGCACGAGCTCGGTCGCCCGGCCCGGCGTCGCGATGACGCGCGGGCGCGCCACCACCTCGCCGTCGCCGCGGTGGATCTCGAGCGCGACGAGCTCCCCGGCCGAGCCCTCCTCGTGGGAGGCGCGATGCCGGTCGATGGCGCGCTTGGTCTGGAAGGCGACCTCGGCCGAGCTGCCCCCGAACAGGAACGCGAGCATGAGGATGGCGGCGATGCGGGTCGTCTTCATCGAAGCCCCAGGCGGGAGAGAGTGCCTAACCAGGTTGCATCACGCGTGCCCGGCTCTATTCCCACGAAACCAGCCTTTCTCTCACGCGCAGGTCACGGGCAGGTCACGGCGAGCGTGGTTGCGCCACCACACCGGCGTCGCCCGGGCGACCACGACCCGCCGCGGGCGAGCTCGGTCACGCCCTGCTCCAGCGCAGCCCGTCGAAGGCGGCGCGCCTCTCACGCGCCATCTTCTCCAGCGATGCGAGGCAGCTGCGCGCGGCGACCGGGAGCATGAAGGGCGGCGTGTCGTCGTACGCGCGCGCCGTCACCTCGTCGAGCGTGCCGGGCCGATCGAGCGCGGCCACGACCTTCGCCTCCCGCTCGCGCCGGTGCGCGAGGTACTCGTCGAGCTTCTCGACCGCGCCCTGGGTCGGTGGGCCGTGCGCAGGGAAGAGCGTCCGCGGACCGAGGTCGCGCAGGCGCTCGAGCGAGCGGAGGTAGTCCGCCATGTCGCCGTCGGGCGGGTCGATGACGATCGTGGAGAGCGTCGAGACCATGTCGCCCGCGAGGAGGGCGCCGGTCCGCTCGTCGAGGAAGGCGACGTGGCCGCGGGCGTGGCCGGGGGTGTGGAGCGCCCGGTAGCGCCGGTGGAGCACGTCGCCGTCCTCGAGCGGGACGCTCCCGCCCGCCTCCCGGGGGAGGCGCTCCGCGACCTCGCGGTGCGCGCGCAACACGACGTCGTGGCGCGCCCGCAGGGCGGCCACGCCGCTCACGTGATCCCGGTGGGCGTGGGTGAGCCAGATCTCCCGGAGCTCGAGCCCCTCCGCGCCGAGGTCGGCGAGGACGCGCTCGAGGATCGCCTGCTCCTCCTCGTACGGCGAGCCGGGATCGACGACCGCCAGCTCCTCGCCGCCGAGCGAGACGATCCAGGCGTTGGTGTGCGTCGCGGGCGGCAGCGTGAGCGTGCGCAGCGCGGCGAGGAAGAGGCCGCGCTGGAACTCGATCCGGCGCGTGACGAAGCCCTCGGTGGCGGGCGGCGCGCGCAGGAGCGGGAGGCATCCCGGAGGCCCCGAGCGCGCGAGGCACTGCACGCCCCAGAGATTCGGCGGGTGCAGGAGCACCGCGCCCTTCTCCCAGCGCTCGACCGCCTCGGCCGCCGCGATCCACTCGCCGCTCGCGAGCTCGCCCGGCCACACCTCGGCCTCCTCGCCGTCCGGGAGCCGCGCCAGGAAGACGTGCGCGTCGTAGCGGAGGGGGAACTGGGGCGGCGTGATCCAGCGGCCCGCCGGCTGGAGCCGCGCGGCGTCCACCGCGAGGCGGCTCCGGGCGAGGAAGTCCGCGAAGGCGAGGGAGCCGTCGAGGAGGCCACGGCGGGCGGCGGCGCGCTCCTCGGGAGCGAGGCGAGGGCCGCGGGCGAGGAGGACGCCCGTCTCCTCGAAGATCTCGCGCGCGGCGCAGGCGGCGAGGGCCGCCTCGTCGCCCGCGAGCCCCGGGATGGGGACGCGCCGGTCGGCCTCGTCGAGCCGGCCGCCGGGGAAGGCGTAGAACCCGCCCGCGAAGCGCAGCGCCCCGCGCTTCACCCAGAAGATCTCGCGCCCGCGCCGCCCGTCGCGCCACAGGATCACCGCCGAGGCGACGCGCGGCTCGGACGGGGGCGGGGGCTCGGGCAGCCCTGGGAACAGCTCGCTCAAACCGGGATCCTCACGATCTCCTGCTGGATCTTCGAGTACACCTGCGGCCCGTCGGCGGTGAGCGCGACGTCGATCTCCGTCCGGACGCCGAGCCCCTCCTCGGGCAGGTAGATCCCGGGCTCGATGGAGAAGGCGAGCCCCTCGATGAGCTCGCGCGTGTCGTGTGTCTCGAGGTCGTCGAGGTTCGCGCCGTCGCCGTGCACGCTCGTGCCGATGGAGTGGCCGGTGCGGTGGATGAACTCGTGGCCGTAGCCCTTCGACGCGATGTGGTCGCGCACGACGCGGTCCACCTGCCACCCCTGGAGCGTCCGCTTCTCGCGGAAGGCGGCGCGCACCGCCTCGAGCCCCGCGTCGCGGGCGTCGGCCGCGATTCGGAAGATCTGCTCCGCCTTCGCCGGCGGCGCCTCGCCGCAGAACGCCACCCACGTGATGTCGGCGTAGACGTCGCCCGGCCTCTTCCCGCGCGCCCACAGGTCGATGAGGACGAGGTCGCCCTTCCGGATGGGCGCCGCCGTGTCCTCCGAGGTCTCGTAGTGCGGATCGCCCGCGTGCGCGTTCACGGCGACGATGGGAGGGTGGTCGCACTCGAGGTGCGCCCGCCCGAACTCGTCCACGAGGAGCTTCTGGATCACCGCCTCGCTCACGTCGAGGCCCTTGCGCAGCGCGACGCCGATCTGGTCGAAGGCGAGGTCCTTGGCGTCGTCGATGGCGCGCAGCGCGCGCACGTGGCTCGCGAGCTGGTGCGGCGTCCAGCGGCACAGGAAGCGCTGGACGAGCTCGGCGGACGAGACCACCTCGGCGCCCATGGAGCGCACCAGCTCGAGGGTGCCCGCGTCCACGCGCGAGAGGTACGGGATCGCGCCGAGCGGGAAGTACTCCATCGCGATCCGGCGGCGGGGCAGCCGCGCGAAGAGCGCCTCGAGCTCGGACCTGAAGGACGCCCACGACGCGTAGCTGCGGCGCGCCCCGGGCACCTCCTTCGGGAACGAGAGCCGCTCGATGGCGTGGACGAGGACCACCGGCTCGCCCTCGGCCGGCACGAGGTAGCACCAGCGGCGCGTCAGCATGCGGCCCGCGAGCCCGAGCGCGGAGAGCGCGGTCGGGTTCTGGCCCTTGAAGTCGTAGAGCAGCCAGGCGTCGAGCTGGAGCTCGCGCAGCGTCTTCTGCAGGGAGGGGACGTCCATCATCGCGCTCACTCCTCCACCTCCGGCGAGGCCGGGTGCGGGTGCGGGATCTGGTGCAGGCGGATCGAGTTCGTCTGGCCCGGGATGCCCATGGGCGAGCCGAAGACGAGGACGATCCGGTCGCCCGGCTTCGCCACCTGGTCGGCGATGAGCCGGTCGGACACCATCTCGCACATGAGGTCCGGGTTGCGCACGGGCTCCATGATCTTGGGGATGACGCCCCAGTAGAGCGCGATGCGCCGGCGGATGGCCTGGTCCGGCGAGAAGGCGATGACGGGCACGTGCGGGCGATGGTGCGCGAGGAGCCGGGCGGTCGTACCACCGAGCGTGAAGCAGGCGATCGCCACCGCGTGCGCGTCGTGCGCCGCGCGCACCGCGGCGCCCGCCACGACGGCGTTGAAGGGACCCGGTCCGGCCCACACGTCGGCCGCCGGGCCCTTGCCGAGCTGCACGTGGTGCTCCGCCTCGCGCACGATGCGGTCCATCATCTGCACCGCGAGGAGCGGGTAGCGACCCGAGGCCGACTCGCCCGAGAGCATGACCGCGTCGGCGCCGTCCCAGATCGCGTTCGCGACGTCGCTCGCCTCGGCGCGCGTCGGGCGCGGGTGCTCGATCATCGACTCGAGCATCTGCGTCGCCACGATGACGGGCTTCCCGGCGGCGTTCGCCTTGCGCAGGATCTCCTTCTGGAGGATGGGCACCCGCTCCGGCTGGATCTCCACGCCGAGGTCGCCGCGGGCGACCATGATCCCGTCCGCCTCCGCGATGATCCCGTCGATGGCGTCGATCGCCTCCGGCTTCTCGATCTTGGCGACGATGGGGACGACGCGGCCGAAGCGCTCCATCTCCGAGCGGCACAGCGCGACGTCGCCCGGCGACCGCACGAAGGAGAGCCCGACGTAGTCGATGCCGTGGGCGAGCCCGAAGGCGAGGTCGTTCCTGTCCTTGTCGCTCATCGCCTGCGCGCGGAGCGTGACGCCGGGCAGGTTGATGCCCTTGTGCTCCTTCAGGACGCCGCCCTCGACCACCTCGCAGCGCGCGCGCACGCCGTCGCTCGCGAGCACGCGCAGCTCGATGAGCCCGTCGTCCACGAGCAGCCGATCTCCGGGCCGGACGTCCTCGGCCAGGTGGCGGTAGGTCGTCGAGACGAGCTTCTGGTCGCCCGGGAAGTCGCCCTCGGTGGTGATGACGATGTCGCTTCCGGGCTCGAGCAGGACGCCGACCTTGCCGGCCTTGAGGGGTCCGGTGCGGATCTTCGGGCCCTGCAGGTCCTGCAGGACGGCGACCGCCCTCACCTGGCGGCGCGACGCGGCGCGGATGCGGTCGAGCACCTCGGCGTGGTCCTCGAGCCTGCCGTGCGAGAAGTTGAGGCGGGCCACGTCCACCCCGAGCTCGAGGAGCTTGTGGATCGTGTCGGGATCGGAGCTGGCGGGACCGAGGGTGGCGACGATCTTGGCACGGCGCATCGGATGGACGGTTTCTAGGCTGTTTCGACGCGCCTCACCATCGCTTTCGCGGGAACGCCGGTGCGGAGCGCGCGCTCGCGCCGCGGGAGACCCTCGATCGTCTCCCCCCCTGGAGGCCCTGTGGGCCCCTGGCAGGTGCTCGCGATCGAGCGCGCGGAGCGCAGAGCGTCCGGGATCCCGGAGGAAGGACGGCGGCGCGGCTCCGGCACGGGCAGAGCCGCGGCGTCAGCGCCAGGCGGCCGCCTGCGTCCAGCTACGCAGGCGCGTGGCGCAGCTCCCGCCGGTCTTGTCGGCGCCGGCGCGGTGCCAGCTCTGGACGTGCTGGACCCGCCAGCTACCGCTCGAGACCTCGACGTCGGCGTGCTCGTCGAAGTCGAGGACGATCGTGCTCGAGAACCCTCCGACGCGGAGGCGATCGCGGTAGATGTCGCCGCAGTCGGATGGCTCCACGTAGAGTGACGGTACCACCACTTCCATGAACGGCACGTCCACCTGCTCCGCCACGGTCTCGGGGCCGAGCAGGATGAGCGGGATGCCCTGCTCGAGCCGGGCGTCGCCCTCGCCCAGCAGCAAGCGCAGCCGCGAGGTGGTCTGCACGCCCTCGCCGATGCGGAGGACGACGAACGGCAGCGGCTCGCCCTCCGGCCCGCGCGAATCGGGCCGGTAGCGCAGGTCGACGGTGATGGCCGGCGCGTCACCGACGAAGGCGGGCACCTCGAGCTCGGCGATGACGGGCTCGAAGTGGATCGTGATGCCCCTGGGCGTCCCGCACTGTGGGTCCGTGTTGTCGAGCGTGAAGGTGGTCGCGTCGAGCAGCCTGCCGCGGCCGGAGCAGTGGAGCTCGCCCTCCGCCGTCGGAACGACGGGCTGGCCGCTCTCGTCCACGACGGTGATGCGGAAGGGGCGCACCGGGAGCTCTCGTGACGTGCACCCGGCGAGCGAGCCCGCCAGGGCGAGCGCGATGGCGCTAGAACGCATAGCCCACCCGCAGCCTCCACTCCGGGAGCGCTGGGAGCTTGGGCCGCGCCCACGTGTACGCCTCGGCGCCGAGCAGGACCTTGTTGGCGACGCGCACCTCGTACCCGACGCCCGCCTCCTCGTCGCGTCCCCACGACGTGTAGCCGTAGCCCCCGGCGCGCTGGCCCCGGAGGGCGACGCGCGCGTACGCGACGCCGTACGGGTCGAGGGAGATGCCCGCCGCGACGTCGCCCCGCAGGACGAAGCTGTCGATGGAGCCGACGCGCTGCGGGATGATGACCTCGCCCACCTCGAACGACAGCGCGACGCGGAAGAGCCCATCCTCGAGCGGGCTCACGCGGATGCCCGCGTACCCGCCCGTCTGTCCGCCGAAGCCGTCCTGGAGCAGGAAGCTGTCGAGCCGGATGACGAGGTCGAAGTCGAAGCCCGCGCCGATGTCGGCCCGGAGCCCGCTGCGCAGCCAGCCCACGTCGAGCGAGAGGTTCGTCTCGCCGACGGGGACGGGGCCGAACGCGAGTGAGCGTCCGCTCGGCGCTTCCTCGAACTCGTCGGCGCGCGCACCGAAGGTGAACGCGGCGATCACGATCGCGGCGAGCGGGGCCAGGCGGCGCACGCACCCCAGCGTAACCCGCCGGCGCGGGCGTGGCACGGCCGGACCGTCAGGGTCCGCGCGTTGCGACGGCTCCCGGGGGGGTGTAGCGTCGCGACCCGATGCACGGCGACGACGGTGGCGCCGGACGGCCCGGGCGCGCGCGCCTGCCGCGGACGTTCTACGCGCGCGACGCGCGAGCGGTCGCGAAGGCGCTCCTCGGCAAGGCGCTCGTGCATGTGGACGGCGGCGTGCGGCGCGCGGCGCGCATCGTCGAGACCGAGGCGTACGAGGGCGAGGACGACCAGGCGTCGCACGCGCGCTTCGGCCCGACGCGGCGCGCCGCCGTCATGTTCGGGCCGCCCGGGATGGCGTACGTCTACCTCGTCTACGGCATCTCCCACTGCTTCAACGTCGTGACGGGCGCCGAGGGGCACCCCTCGGCGGTGCTCGTCCGCGCCGGCGAGCCGCTCGAGGGCTGCCTCCACTCGACCACCGGGCCCGGGAACCTGTGCCGCGCGCTCGCGCTCCGGCGCGAGACGCACAACGGCCTCGACCTCACGGGCGAGACGCTCTTCGTCGAGGACGCGCCCCCGCCCCCGGAGCGCGTCTTCGCGTCACCCCGCGTGAACGTCGGGTTCGCGGGGAGCTGGGCCGAGAAGCCGTGGCGCTACACGCTCGAGGGCAACCGGTTCGTGTCGAAGCCGTGGCCGCCGCGCTCCGCGGGGGCGCGTTCGAGGGCGCGCTAGGATCGAGGCACGAGCGATCGCCCGCCGCGTCGCGACGGCGTGGGCGGAGGGGCGTCGAGGGCGCGGGGTGAGTCGCCACGCGCAATCCGCTATGGTGCGCCCGTGCTCCACGTGGCCGGCCAGGACAGCCGAGGGCTCGCCCGCGCGCTCGACATCCACCTCGACGACGCGCGCCGCATCCTCGGCGCGGTGGTGGGCCGCGGCCGCCCGCTGCGCGACGCGCGCAACGTCCGGCGCGAGGTCCTCGACGCGGTCGAGGCGCGCTGCTCGTCGGCGCGCCTCGAGCGCGTGGCCACCGCCGACGCGCGGGACGGCTTCCGCAAGTACCTGTTCGGCCTCTCCGACGGCGCGCGCGTCGAGGCCGTGCGCATCCCGCTCTTCGACACGCACCACACGCTCTGCCTCTCGTCGCAGGTGGGCTGCGCGCTCGGGTGCGCGTTCTGCGCCACCGGCCGGCTCGGCCTCACGCGCAACCTCGAGGCGTGGGAGATCGTGGCGCAGTTCCTCGAGGTGCGCGCCGACAGCGCCCTGCCCATCACGGGCGCCGTCTTCATGGGGCAGGGCGAGCCCTTCCACAACTACGACGCGGTGCTGCAGGCCGCTCACGTGCTGTGCGACCCCGCCGGCGGGCGGGTGGACCAGCGGCGCATCTCGATCTCCACCGCGGGCGTCGTGCCCATGATCCGCCGCTACACCGCCGAGGGGCACAAGTTCCGGCTCTGCGTGTCGCTCAACGCCGCCATCCCGGAGAAGCGCGCCGCCCTCATGCCCATCGAGCGCGGACACCCGCTCGAGGAGCTCGTGGACGCCGTCCGCGAGCACGCGGCCCGCCGCGGCCGGGTGACGCTCGAGTACGTCATGATGGCCGGGGTGAACACGGGCGAGGAGGACGCGGCCGCCCTGGGCCGCCTCCTGGCCGGCATCGCGGTCCGGCTCAATCCCATCGACGTGAACGACGCGACGGGCCGCTTTCGCCCGCCCAGCGCGGACGAGTGGACGCGCTTCCGCGACGCGCTCGCGCGCGAGCTGCCCGGGCAGCCGATCGTCCGGCGCTACTCGGGCGGCAAGGACGAGCACGCCGCGTGCGGCATGCTCGCGTCCACTCAGACTCGCGTTTCGCCGTTTTCGTGTTCGCCGAGCGGTTCATAGGCGAGTCTGAGGGATTTCCGGGCTTGCTACGCTTCGCTTCGCAAACCCTCAAGCTGGGGGAGCGAGCGCCGCTCCCCCCAGACCCCCCACCTGGAACCCGACGGGATCGGCGAACACGAGTCGGAAGTGTGAGGCGGATCTCTTCACAGCCTCTCAACGGTGATCGCCTTCGTCCTCCGGGTCGAACAGCTCCAGGTTGCGGAGCAGCTCCAGCTCGCGCAGCTCGTCGAGGTGGTCGATCACGTCCTGGTCGGGATCGCGCGTCCCGCCGTCCGCGACGCCCGCGTCGGAACCCGCCTCCGGAGCGCCGCGCGGCCCGGCGCCCGCCGCGGCGGCGAGGAGCGACGCGACGAGGACCGCGGCCGCCCTCGTCACATCCCCACCAGATCGAAGCCGAGCACGACCTTCGTCACCGGCGCCCGCCCGGGAAAGAAGTCGCCCGGGAAGAGCGCGTCGCCCTCGACGGCGAACGAGAGCCACTCGCGCGGCGACCAGGTGACCTCCAGGTCCAGCTCCGGACCATACACGCGTCCGCCGAAGGGCCCCGCCGCCGTCGCCACGAGGTACGCGGCGCGCGCGTCCACGGCCAGGGCGCGCAGCGGATCCCACGAGGCGGTGAGCCCCGGCGCGATCACGCCGCGGCCGTTCACGCCGGGCGCGGTCGACTGCCGCGACGCGAACGTCTCCGCGACGCCGCCCGTGAAGAAGATGTTCGTCGCCGTGACGTACGGCGCGATCCCGAGGAACCCGCCGTAGCGCCGCGGCAGCCCGAGCCGGGCCTTCTCGGTCGGCGGCAGGTCGCCCGAGAGGAAGAGGAAGAAGCCGCCCACCTCGACCTCGCGCGTGGCCGCGGCGCGCAGGCGGAGGTGCGCGAGCTGCCCGAACACGGTGTCCTGGGTCGTCTCGGTGGCGTCCGCGATCCGGAAGGTGACCCGCCCGAGCGCGAGCGCGCCCGTCCAGTCGAGCTTCAGCGCGCCGCGGAACGCGAGGCTTCCGCTCGTCCCGAGCCAGCCGAGGCCGCCGTCGCTCTCCCGCGCCGAGCCGAACGTCGCCGCGAGGTTGCGCTCCTCGTCCTGGTACGCGGCCGAGCCGGGAGGGGAGGCGAGGAGCCGCACCACCGACGGCTCCGCGAGGCTCCCGCGGAAGAGGTCCGCCACGCTGCTCGTCTGGTCGCGGTAGAAGGCGAGGAAGAGGCCCGCGTGCTCGAAGAGCGAGGGCAGGAAGTCCGCGCGCAGCGCAACCACGGGCGAGGTGACGCCCGCGCGGCGCGGGAAGTCGCGCGTGGGATAGAAGGCCGCTGCGCCCAGGTCCCACGACGGGCCGATCGCGCCGAGGTCGAACGTCGCCTCCACGCCGGTGCCGTAGTCGTCGTAGACGAACCCGTCGGCCACCGTGAAGCGCTTCCGGCCCGTCTTCAGGAGCGCGACCTCGTTGCGCCCGAGCGCCGCGCCCACCCACGCCTCGCGGAGCAAGAGGGTGGAGCGCACCTCGTCCCCGAGCGGGCGGCCGTTCGCGGTGAGCCGCGCCGCCGCGAGCCGCGTCTCCTCCACCGTGTAGAGCGTCCGCCGTCCGGTCACGGTCACGGTGCAGGTGCCCTGCCCGGCGACGTCGAGGCCGCTCGGCAGCTTCGAGCTGCACACCGTCACCGGCCGGGGGAACGCCTGCGAGCGCAGCTCGCCGGTGTCGGCGCCGAGCGCCCACCGGAACCAGCCGCGCCGGCCCTCGGCGGAGACGGCGGCGAACGTCGAGCCGTAGGCGTCCGAGCCCTGCGGGCGCAGGTACGGCGCGAGGTCGAAGGCCTTGGTGGCGCGATCGAAGCGGAGCGAGGGGTCGGGCTGGTTCTCGCGGTCCGTGAAGCGGCCGTGGAGCACGAGCCGGAACCGGTCCACGTCCTCGGCGCGGGCGG
The DNA here is from genome assembly GCA_036395165.1 of Anaeromyxobacteraceae bacterium. Taxonomy (GTDB): domain Bacteria; phylum Myxococcota; class Myxococcia; order Myxococcales; family Anaeromyxobacteraceae; genus Anaeromyxobacter_A. Next base: position 18,277 of record DASWDS010000249.1, read on the forward strand.
CGCCACACCAGGCGGCGAGCGCCGCGAGGGCGAAGGCGACGGCGGCGCGGGCGGACGTCACGGGGCGAGCTTACCGCTGGCGCCGATCCCCGCGCTGCCTCCACTGCTCGCGCGCCCGCTCGCGCTCCGCCGGCGACATCTCGCGCCAGCGGCGGAGGTTCTCGAGGTAGCGCCGGCGCTCGTGCGGGGGCGCCCTCAGGATCTCGCGGAACGCGGCGCGCATCTGGGCGCGGCGCTCGGGCGGCATCTCGCGCCAGCGCGCGAACCGCTCCAGGATCTCCTGCCGCTCGCGCGGGGGCAGGTCGCGGAACGCGCGCCAGTTCCGCTGCACGTCGGCCCGGCGCTCCGGCGACATCGCGCGGAGCCGCTCCTGCCGCTCTCGCAAGAGCGCCTTCTCGTCCTGCGGGAGCGCCTTCCACTCCTCGTAGCGCTCGCGCAGCTCCTGCCGCTCCCCCGGCGTGAGCTTCTCCCAGCGTGCACGCGGGTCCTCGCGCGCGGGCTCGCCCTCGGCCTGCGCGGGGCGGGCGAGGAGCGCGGCGAACGCCAGCGCGAGCAGGATGCGCCGGGTGGCCGTCACGGCGTCCCCTCCGCGAGCTCGTCGAGGTGCGCCACCACCTGCACGTCGTCGGGCGAGTCCACCGCGCCCACGCTCGCGACCGCCTCGTAGCTCTCGAAGAGGTCGAGGTGCTGCGCGAAGAACGTCTCGTCCGGGCGGGAGCGGTGCACGCCGACGGAGAGGACGACCGCGGCGGTCGCGGCGACGCCGGCCAGGCCCGGCGCGAGCCACCGCCACGCGATCCGGTCGAGGAAGCCACGGCGCGCGCGCGCCTCGGCCCTCTCGGCGGCGAGCCGCGCATAGAAGCGCTGCTCGAAGGTGAGCGAGGGCGGGGACGCGGGCGGGAGCCGAGAGAGGAGCGCCAGCGCGCCTGCGAGCCGATCGCGCTCCGCGCGGCACGCCGCGCAGCGGGCGAGGTGCGCCTCGACCTCGGCCCGCCCGGCGGGCGCGAGCGCGCCGTCGAGGTAGGCGGTGAGCTCGTTCGTCGGATGGCTCACGAGAGCGCCTCCTTCCCGGCCGCGGTGAAGGGACCGAGCGCGGCGGAGGCCGCCACCGTCGCCCGGTGGACGAGCGACTTCACGGCCCCAACCGAGGTGCCGAGCACGTCCGCGACCTCGTCGTACGAGAGCCCCTCGAGCCGGGCGAGCACGAAGGCGGCGCGCTGCTTCTCCGGCAGGCGGGCGAGCAGCGCCCCGACGGCGGAGCCGAGCGAGGCCGCGAGGGCCGTCTCCTCGGGGGTGGGGGCAGCGCCCGCGAGCGTGTCGGGGTCGGTCGGCTCTCCACGCTCGCGCTCGACGTCGCGCCGCGCCGCGTACTCGCCGCGGCGCAGCTCGTTCAGGCAGTGGTTCGAGGCGATGCGGTAGAGGAAGGTCTTGAAGCGCGCCGAGGGCCGATAGCGAGCCGCCGAGCGGTAGACCTTGAGGAACACGTCCTGCGCGAGCTCCTCGGCCCGCGCCCCATCCCGTACGAAGTGGTTGCAGAACGCGACCATGGCTCGCCCGTGCTTCTCGAAGAGGGTCCGGAACGCCGACTCGTCGCCACCCTGGAACGCGACCATCAGCGCCGCGTCGGGATCCGAGGCCATCTGCCACCTCCAACACCGGGATCCCGATCTGGTTGCGCCGGAGGGCGCGCGCCGCGGGCGGCGCCGGCCGTCCTCCCGGCGCTTGGCAGGTCCGTCAGGTGCCGCGGAAGCTCACTGCGAGAGCCCGGCCAGGAACCGCACGCCCACGTAGGCTGCGGCCGAGAAGAGGGCCGACATCGGGATGGTCAGGATCCACGCCCAGACGATCCTGCCCGCGACGCCCCACTTCACGGCGCGCGTGCCCCTGGTCGAGCCGACGCCGACGATCGCGCCCGTGATCGTGTGCGTCGTCGAGACGGGGATGCCGGCGTACGCGAGCGCGAGGATCGTGACGCCGCCCCCTGTCTCGGCGCAGAAGCCGCCGATGGGCTGGAGCTTCGTGAGCCTCGCTCCCATCGTCTTCACGATGCGCCAGCCGCCGAAGAACGTGCCGGCGCCGATGGCGGCGTGGCAGAGGAACACCACCCAGATCGGGACGTGGAAGGGCTGGCCGACCCGGATGGTGCCGTAGAGCACGACGGCGATGATGCCCATCACCTTCTGCGCGTCGTTCGTGCCGTGGCTGTACGAGAAGATCGACGCCGAGAGGAGCTGCAGGCGCCGGAACCAGCGATCGACGCGCGCCGGCGTCTGCCCGCGAACGAACCAGGCGGCGGCGACCATGTTGAGCGAGCCGAGCACCATGCCGATCACGGGCGAGAGCACGATGAAGAGCGTGATCTTCCCGATGCCGCTCCAGACCAGCCCCTTCATCCCGAGCGCCGGGAGCGTCGCGCCGATCATCCCGCCCGCGAGCGCGTGCGACGACGACGACGGCAGGCCCCACATCCAGGTGAGCAGGTTCCACATGATCGCGCCGAAGAGCGCCGCGAAGATGACGGTGAGCACGAGGGCGGAGCCCTGCCCCTTCAGCTCGTCGAAGTGGATGATGCCCTTCCCCATCGTGTTCGCGACCTTGAGCTCGCCGCCGAAGAGGACCGGCGCCGCCGCGATGAAGTTGAAGAAGGCCGCCCAGCCCACCGCCACCACCGGCGAGAGGACGCGCGTCGAGACCACCGTCGCGATCGAGTTCGCCGCGTCGTGGAAGCCGTTGATGAAGTCGAAGACGAGGGCGACGGCGATGAGGCCGATGACGATCGCGAGGAGCATGTCCGGGGGCGGGCGGGCGCGCTACGCGTGCTCGAGCACCACGCCCTCGATCACGTTCGCGACGTCCTCGGCGCGATCGATGGCGTCCTCGATGAGGTCGAGGATCTCCTTCCACTTCATGACGAAGAGCGGGTCGTGCGCGCCCTTGAAGAGGTTCGCGATGGCGCGCCGGACGAGCGAGTCGCCCTGGTTCTCGCAGACGTTGACCTGCTTGCAGGCCTCGAGCACCTGGGCCGGGTTCTTGATGTCGCGCAGTCCGCGCACCGCCTGCTGCATGGTCTCGGCGGCGGCGACGAGCACCCCCGCGAGCTCGCGGGCGTCGGGCAGGACGGTCACGATCTCGTAGAGGCCCAGACGCTCGGAAGCCGCGTCGGCCAGGTCGAGCACGTCGTCGATGCGCGAGAGCAGCCGGTAGATCTCGGAGCGGTCGAACGGGGTGATGAACTGCCGGTGGAGCCGCTCGAAGGCGCGGTGGGTGATGTCGTCGCCCTTGTGCTCGACCTCCTTGATGGCCTGCACCTTCTTCGCCACGTCGGTGTAGTCCTCGAGGAGCGCCCTGAAGAGTCGCGTGCCCTCCACCGTCGCGGCCGCGAGCTTCTCGAAGTCGTCGAAGAAGTCGTCGGACTTCGGCATCAATTTTTCGAGGAGCGTCATGGTCTTTCCACCTTCCGCCCGTTCAGGGCGCGCGAACCATAGCGAATTCGCCGCGCGAGTCCATAGCTCACCGCGGCCCGGGCGGCGGACCCGTGAAATCCCGTGTTGTTTCGCGTTACAGCGTCGAGGGCGTGCCGTCGGGCGCGATGCCGGAGCGGCTCGCGACCCGGCGCCACGTGCGGCCGAGCGGGTTGTGCTGCGGAGACCGCGAGGGCGACCGCTGCTTCGCGATCTCACGCTGCACGAGCCGCTTCAGGCGCTGCGCACAGTCGAGCAGCGCCGCGTGGAGGTCGTCCTTCACGCTCTCCACCCGGAGCGTCCGCGCTCCGGGCATGCGGAAGGTGAGCTTGCAGGCGCGATCCACGCCGCCCTTTCCCGGCATCGCGTCCTCCACGTGGACCGTGAGCTGGGTGGCGGGGCTGTCGTGCAAGCGCCTGAGCGGAGCGACGACGTGCTTGCGGAGGAACGCCGCGACGTCGCGGGGGGGTTCGACCTGGTGAGCGCGGATGGCGAGCTTCATGCCCTCTTATTTAGGGACCGCCCCGGCCCGGTGACAACGCGAGCGCGGCGCCGCGCGTCCGCTCCATGGCCGGCGACGACCGAGCGCCGGACCTCGCCGATCCCCGGCTCTACCGCTCGAACAGCTCCTCCACCTTGACCACCTTCACGTCCTCGGGACCGGTCACGCCGAGCGGGAAGCGCTCGATGACGCGATCCGCCTCGAGCACCTCGGCCGCCTTCGGGACGGGATAGCTGATGGGCGAGGGCACGCCGCTCCTGATCTCGGACGCGAGCTCGGCGGCCCCGTGCGTCACGACGACCACGCGCAGCCGCGCCGGGTCGACGTGGCGGCGGAGCGCGCCGTTCACCTCGTCGAGCGTGAGGGAGGGCAGCCGGGACCGCAGCGTCTCGAGCCACGGCCGCGCGAGCCCGTAGAACGCGTCGTCGAGCGCGTAGCCCAGCCGGCGCGTGTCGGTCACGTCGAAGGAGAGCGTGTAGCCCGCGAGGAACCGCTTCACCCGATCGAGCTCTTCCTGCGAGAGCCCGCTGCGCGCCCACCGGTCGACCTCGCGCAGCGCGGCCCGCACCGCGAAGAGGCGGTGCTGCGGCTCGACGGGCCGGATCCACACCGTGAACTGCTGGTGCGAGCGCGGGTGGTTCACCGCCTGGAGCGCGCTGCCGCGCGCCTGCACGAAGTGCTCGGCGTACGCGTAGTCGCCGTAGTTGAGCCCGCGCACGTCCCGGAGCTCCTTGAAGAGCCGGAAGGCGGCGCCCTGGCGGTGCTCGCCGAGCGCCGAGACGGCGACCACGAGCGCGGGGAAGTCGGGATCGCCCCGCTTCACCTCCCAGGTGAAGCCCATCGAGATCGCCGTGGGCGTCGTCTTCTTCTCGACGAGGAGGAAGCGCGGCGCCCTCGTCACCGGCGCGGGGAGCGGCGGGCGGGCGCTGCCCCGTGGCAGAGCCGAGAGGTCCCGCTCGATGCGCGCCGGGAGGTCGCCCTCGTAGCCGCCGGCCGCGCCGATCGTGAGCCGCGAGGCGACGAAGACGCGGCGCCAGTGGGCCCTCACGTCGTCGAGGGTGAGCGCGCGGAGCGCCTCGACGGTGCCGCCGGTGAAGTGGCCGTACGGGTGACCGCGGTGGAGCGCGAGCGAGAGCGCCTGCTTCGCGAGCTCCTCGTCGTCCTCCGTCCGCACGCCCTTCTCGATGGCGTCGATCGCCCGCGCCCGGAGCCGCTCGAGCTCCCCGGGATCGAAGCGCGGCTCGCGGACCACGTCCTCCAGGATGGGGAGGAAGCGCTCCAGCGCGCCCTTGGGGCACCGGCCCGCGAAGACCGTCGTCTCCTTGTCGGTCACCGCCGAGAGCTCCGCCGCCATCGGGTAGAGCGCCTCCGACAGCTCTCCCGCGCCGAGCTTCACGGTCCCGCCCTCCGCCATCACCGTGGCGGTGAGCGCCGTGAGCCCCTCCTTGCCGGGCGGATCGTCCACCGCGCCCGACACGAAGAAGAGCCGGACCGAGACCGTGGGGTGCGCCGGGACGGGGAGGCCGACGAGGCGCGACGCGCGGCCCGCGACGAGCGGTGGGCTCGCTTGGGTGCGGATGGAGTCCGGGTCCGGGCCCGGCGCCTGGGCAGACGGGCCGGCGCAGGAGCAGGCGCAGCACGCGAGCGCGAGCGGGGCGAGGCGGCTCATCGCGCCCCCGCCGGGCTCGGGGCCGGCGCGACCACCACCGTCGTGCGGTTCCTCGCGACGAGGAAGCGCCGCGCGAACGCGACGAGGTCGTCCGGCGAGACGCTCGCGACCCGGCCCATCACCGCGTCGAGCCACCCCGGGTCGCCGGTGAGCGCGGCGTAGTAGAGGAGCCAGACGCCGGTGCGGTAGGGCGTGTCGGTCTGCATGACGAGGCTCGCGAGCACGTTCGCCTTCACGTCGGCGAGGGCGCGCGCGTCCACCTTCCCGCCGGCGAGGTCCGCGAGGGCGCGGTCCACCGCGGCGCGCGCGGGCTCCTCCGCGGCCTCGCTCTTCAGCACGAGCTCGTAGCCGAAGAGGTACGGGTCGTGGTGCGGCTGGAAGTCACCGCCGATCTCCTGGACGAGCTGCCGCTCGAGGACGAGCTCGCGGTAGAGCGCGGAGGGGCGGCCGAACAGGAGGGGCCACAGGACGAGCTGCGTCGCGGTCGCGTCGCGGTCTGCGCCGGCCGGCGTATGCCACCCCGACCAGAGCCGCGGCAGGATCGGCGCCGGCCAGGCGACCCGGCCCTCCTTCTCCTCCTGCTGCGGCGGCTCCGGCGGCACGCGGGCGAGCTCGCCCTTCGCCTGCCACGGCCCGTAGTGGCGCTGGATCGCCCCGCCGACCGCGTCCTCGTCGAAGTCGCCCACCACGAGGACGACGGCGCGGTCGGGCCGGTAGAGGCGCCGGTACAGGTCGAGCGAGAAGCGATACCCGCTCGCCATGTCGCGCACGTCCTTCTCGAGCCCGATGGTGGTGTGCTTGTAGCTGTGGCGCTCGAAGGCGAGCTCGCGCGAAGCCTCTTCCACCTTGAAGTCGGGCGAGGAGAGCGACTTCAGGAGCTCCCCGAGCACCGCCCGCGACTCCACCTTGAAGTCGTCCTCCGTGTACGCGACGTTCATGAAGCGATCGGCCTCGAGCTCGATGACGGTCGGCAGCGCCGAGGAAGGTCCGGAGACCCAGTACGCGGTCACGTCGTCGTCGGTGAAGGCGTTCGTGTCGAGCCCGAGCGACTTCGTGATGCGCTCCCAGTCGGCGCCGGGGTGCGCGCGCGTGCCGCGGTACGTGAGGTGCTCGAAGAAGTGCGCGAACCCGGTGCGCCCGGGCTCCACCTCGTCGCGGCTCCCGACCCGGAAGACGGTGAAGTAGGCGGCGAGCCCCGGCGAGTCGTACGGCACGAAGACGATCTGGAGCCCGTTCTCGAGCGCGCGGCGGTGGACGGGATAGGGAAAGGGACCCTTCGCCGCCGGGGCGGCCGCCCCCTCGAGGGCGACGGCGAGGGCGAGCGCGAGGGAGCCGGCGAGGGTCACGGCCAGCAGGTAGCGGTGCGCACGCCGGGTGCAACGGTCATTTGCGGTCGGACAGGATCGCGAGCGTCGCCCCCCAGCCGCCGCCGGCCTCGTCGGCGGGGCGGAAGCTCACCACGTGGGGCGACCGCGCGAGGAGCGCCTCCACGGTGCGGCGCAGCGCGCCCGTGCCCTTGCCATGCACGATGCGCACCGCGAGGATGCCCCGGGCGTGGCACGCCTCGAGCCACTCCGGCACGAGGTCCTTCACCTCCTCGGGCCGGAAGGCGTGCAGGTCGAGCGTCCCGTCGATCGGGATCTCGACGGGCTCGCCGCGCGGTTCGTCCTCCTCGTCCACGCCCGCGATGATAACGTCGGCCCGTGCCGCGCGTCGCGCTCGCCCTCGCGCTCGTCCTGGCCGCGCTCCCGGCCCGTCCGGGAGCCGCGGAAGACCGCCTCGCCGTGGACGAGCCGGTCACGGCCATCGTGGCCGGCGGCGCCCTGGCCGCCTGGGGAGGCCTCGCGCTCGCGAAGCCCTGGCTCGCGCCGGCGGCGTGCCGCTGGTGCGAGCCTCCCGCGCTCGATCGATCGGCGCGGGCCCATCTCCTCTGGCACGACGCGGAAGCGGCGTCGGCGCTCTCCGACGGGCTCGTCGTGGGCGTGCCGGTGGCGCTCGCGGCGGCCGATCTCGTGCTCGCGCGGGGAGACCTGCACAGGGCCGGACAGGACGCGCTCGTGGTTGCCGAGGCGGTCGCGGTCGCCGGGATCGCGACCGAGGTGTCGAAGTACGCCATCGGGCGCCGGCGCCCCTATGCGCAGGCGGCGGGCGTTCGCCACGCCGCCGACGACGACCTCTCCTTCGTCTCGGGCCACACTGCGAGCGCGTTCGCCGCAGCGGGCGCCTTCGGCACGGTGGCGAGGCTGCGCGGCGACGCCGCGTGGCCCTGGATCTACGGCACGGGATTCGCGGCGGCCGGGTTCG
>DASWDS010000250.1:0-4046 GCA_036395165.1 Anaeromyxobacteraceae bacterium
CCTCCCCGCCGAGCAAAGCTCGTCGGGGCCCCACCCCTGCTGGCCGGGTCCCATGCGCATGCGCGCGCGGCTTCGCCGCACCCGCGCATGCGCCCCGGCGCGCTCGCTTCGCTCGCGTGTGGATGAACCATGGTCACCTGCGCTCTAGACTAGGAACCGGTCGCGCGCCACGCCGGCGCCGGGAAGTAGAGGGTGAACGCGGCGCCGTGTCCGGGCGAGCTCTCCACCTCGATGCGACCCTTGAGCGCAGCCGCGATCTCGCGGCAGATGGCGAGCCCGAGCCCGGTGCCCTTCCCCTTCGGCTTCGTGGAGTAGAAGGGCTCGAAGATGTGCTTGCGGTCCTCGACCGCGATGCCTGGGCCCGAGTCCTCGACCGTGAGCGCCAGCAGGGCGCCTTCGCGGCGCGCCCGGACCGTGAGCCGCCCGCCGTGCGCCATCGCGTCGACGGCGTTGGCGATGAAGTTCGTGAGCACGTGCCGGACGAGCGACGGGTCGAGGGTGACCGTGCCCATCTCGGCGGGGACGTCGCGCCGCACCTCGATTCGCGCGCGCGCCTCCGCCGAGACCGTGAGCGAGAGCGCCTCGTCCAGCAGCGCGGCGATCTCGACCGGCTCCGGCGCGGGGGTCAGGGCGCGCGCCGAGTCGAGGAAGCGGCGGATGATGGAGGTCATCCGCTTCACCTCGCGGTCGATGACGTCGAGCTGCTCCTTCATCGCGGGCGGACAGGCCGGCGAGCGCGCCAGGAGCTGCACGTGGCCGCTGATGGCGTTGAGGGGGTTCCCGAGCTCGTGCGCGATGGTCCCCGAGAGCTGCCCGAGCGCGGCGAGCTGCTCCTTGGCGGTGAGATCGCGGCGCGCCTCGACGAGCAGGTCGTTCAGCTCGACCAGGGTCCGGTTCTTGCGCGCGAGGTCGGCGGTCGCGTCGTCGACCTTCTCCTGCAGCTCGCGGCTGAAGCCGCGGATGCGAGAGAGCATCGCGTCGAGGCCCCGCGCGACGATCCCGATCTCGTCCTGCCGCTCGGCGCCGGGGATGGCGGGCGGCACGCCCGCGCCGGACTCGACCTCGGCCATGACGTCCGAGAGCCTCGAGAGCGGCCGCGCCAGCATGCGGCCGAGGATGAGGGTGAAGGCGAGCGCGAGGACGACCGTGCTGCCGGCGGTGACCCACAGGAAGACCGTCCGCTCGCGATCCGCGATGTGATCGGCGTCTGCCACGAACGCCTCGATCCGGATGTTCGCGAGCGGGTGCCCGAACGGATCGGGGACCGGCTGGTCGACCTGCGCGACGCGGCCGTCACCCGAGTCGAGCAGCCGCGCCTGCGACTGGGCCGAGAAGACGAAGTCGCGCTGCTCGAAGGTGGTCTCGAGCCCGTTCTTGCCGAAGGTGATGCGGACGATGTCGTCCTTGCCCGGCCTGCGGATGGCGAGCTCGGCGAGGCGCAGCCCGCGGTGGCGCGCGACGGCCGCCGAGAGCCGGGCCGCGATGCGCGTCCGGTCCGACTCGCGCAGCTCGCGCGGGATGTCGATCTCCGAGAGCACGGAACGCGCCACCTCGACCGTCCGCTCGCGGATGCCCTCCTCGACCGCGCGCGCCGCGATCGACTCGCCGAGGTAAGCCGCGACCCCCATCGTGACCACCAGGATGGCGCCGAAGAGGGCGGTGATCTGGAGCCGCAGGGACAAGGCATCCCGAGCCTACCAGAGAAGCTCGAGCCACGCGGCCCGCGCGCGGCCGCCGAGCGCCGAGGCGTGGCGCTGGTTACCTTCCAGGGGTGCGCCGCAGCGTCTGCCGCCTCTCCGATCTCCCCGAGCGCCAGGGCTACCTGGTCGAGGTGGAGGGCGAGGCCATCGCGCTCTTCCGCGTCGCGGGCGAGGTGCACGCGATCGAGAACGCGTGCCCGCACCGTGACGGGCCGCTCGCCTTCGGTGACCTGCGCGGCGTGACGGTGTTCTGCCCCGTGCACGCCTGGGCGTTCGACGTGCGGACCGGGCGCTGCGACGATCCGCCGGGCGCGTGCGTGAGGACGTTCCGCGTCCACGTGGACGGCGACGACGTGCAGATCGAGCTATAACCCGGGAGCCCGCATGGCCACGCGCGACTACACCGACCGGCATCGTGCCCGCCTCGACGTCGAGTTCTACTTCGCGGCCGCGCATCGCCTGCCGCGCTACGACGGCCCGTGCTTCCGGATGCACGGCCACAACTACCGCATGTTCGTGGCGGTGGAGGGCGAGACCGATCCGCACACCGGGATGATCGCGGACTTCGGACGCATCAAGGACGTCGTGCAGGAGCACGTCCTCTCGCGCACCGACCACCGCACGCTCAACGACATCCTCGAGAACCCCACGGCGGAGAACATCGCGCGCTGGGCCTTCGAGACGCTCGCCCCACACCTGCCCGGGCTCGCCGAGATCCGCCTGTACGAGATCCCGGACTGCTGCGTGACGTACAGGGGACCGCTTGGCGGGTAGGGCCCCGGCGCGCAAGGTGAAGCCGCTCCCTTCACCCGACCCGCGCGCGGCGGCGGCCGGCGCGATCGCGCGCTTCCTCGACGCGGTGGTCCCTCCGCGCGAGCGCCGCGACGCCGAGCTCGCCGCCACGCCCGCGCGCGTCGCCGAGGCCTGGCTCGACGACCTCCTCGACGGCTACGCGCAGGACCCCGCGGCGGTGCTGCGCGAGGCGATGCCGGCGCGCGGCAAGGACCTCGTGGCGGTGACCGGGATCGACTACCACTCGATGTGCCCGCACCACCTGCTGCCGTCGCGCGGCGTCGCGCACGTCGGCTACGTGCCCGGCGCGAAGGTCGTCGGCTTCGGGCAGCTGGCGCGGCTCGTCGACTGCTTCGCGCACCGGCTCGTGCTGGAGGAGGACCTGGCGCGCCAGGTGGCGGAGGCGCTCGTCGAGCACCTCGGCGCCCGCGGCGCGGCGTGCGTCCTCGACGCCGAACAGAGCTGCCTCAGCGTCCGGGGCGAGCGGCGCCGCGGCGCGCGGGCGCACGCGCAGTGCTTCGTGGGCGTGCTCGACACCGAGCCGCGCCTCCAGGCGCGGTTCCTCGCGCTCGCCCCCGGCCGGAAGCGGGTCACGTCCCCCTCGCCGCGCCGAGCGAGGGGGGCGGGGAGAGGGGCGTGAGCCCAGGTCTCGAGGGGCGCACCGCGATCGTGACCGGCGGTGGCCGAGGCATCGGCGCCGCGGTGGCGGCGGCGCTCACGGCGGGCGGCGCCAGGGTGACCGTCTTCGCCCGCACCGCGCGCGACCTCGACGCCGTGGTGCGCGCGGGGGCCGCCGCGCTCGCCGTGACGGGCGACGTGTCGCGGGAGGACGACGTGGCGCGGCTCGTCGACGCGCACGCCCGCGCGCTGGGGCCGTGCGACGTGCTCGTGAACAACGCCGGGATCCTGGAGCGCGACCTCGTCGAGGAGCTGTCGCCCGCCCGCTGGCGCGCCGTGCTGGAGGTGAACCTCACCGGCGCCTTCCTCTGCGCGCGCGCCGTCGTCCCCGGGATGAAGGCGCGGCGGCGCGGGCGCATCGTGAACGTCGCGTCCCTGTCCGGCACGATCGGCACCGAGCGCGCCAGCGCCTACAACGCGTCGAAGTGGGGGCTCATCGGGCTCACCAAGTGCCTGGCGGAGGAGCTGAGGCCGCACGGCGTGCAGTGCCTGGCCGTGTCGCCCGGCAGCGTCGAGACCGAGATGCTCCGGAAGACGCCCTTCGCGCCGGAGATGACGCCCGCCGACGTGGCGCGCGTCGTGGCGTGGTGCGCCGGCGAGGCGCCGGACGCGATGACGGGCGGGAACGTGGAGGTGTACGGATGACGGGCGCGCGCGCGGTCGCGGCGGCGGTCGAGGAGCTGAGGGCGGCGATCCCGCGCGAGCGCGTGAACGTCGACGCGGAGAAGCTCGAGACGTACGGGCGCGACGAGTCGGGGCTGGGCGTGTTCCCGCCGGAGATCCTGGTCCTCGCCGAGAGCGCCGCCGACGTGCAGCACGTCTTCGCGGTCGCGACGCGCCACCGGCTGCCCGTCGTGCCGGTGGGAGCGCGCAGCG
>DASWDS010000251.1:0-16125 GCA_036395165.1 Anaeromyxobacteraceae bacterium
GCCGGGTACTTCGCCGTGCGCGCCGCGCTGGCTCGACTCGCCGGCGAGGCGGCCGAGTACCTCGCGGAGCGCGGGCTCGCCGGGGCCGCGGCCGAGCGGGGCGCGCCCGTCCTGGCCCGCTTCCTGGCCGCGGTCGCGCAGCGGTTCGGGGTCACCGTGGGCGAGAAGGCGGCCGCGCAGCTCGTGCCCATCCTGGGGGCGGCGGGTGGCGCCGCGGTGAACGCCGCCTTCGTCCACCACTACCAGAGCATGGGTTCGGGGCACTTCACCGTGCGGCGGCTGGAGCGGGTCCACGGCGCCGACGCCGTGCGGGCCGCCTATGCCCGGGTGTGACCGCGCCGGCACGCCGCTCACCGGCGCCGTCCACGAGCGCCACCTTCTGGGCGCGGGTGAGGCGCTTCAGGAAGGCCTCGCGCCGGAGCGCCGCGCCGCGGTCACGCGCGCGCTCCTCGTACACCAGGATCACCGGCAGCCGCGAGCGCGTATACCGCGCGCCCACCCCCGCCGCGTGACGGTCGAGGCGGCGCGCGAGATCGCTGGTCGCGCCCGTGTAGAGCGAGCCATCGCAGCAGCGCAGCATGTAGACGCGCCAGGTCGGCGCCGCCCGTCGCACCGCGACATCGTACGGCGGGCGCGGCGGCCGGGCGAACGGATCGAGGCCACACGACCGTGTGTGCGGGCGAGCGCCCGACGACGGGCGAGAACGCCGGGGCGAAACGCGCTACGATGTGACGGTGTCCTCCCATCGCCAGACGAATGATGCAGGGGCGGCGAAGAGCTCCGTCCCCGTGGTGAGCACGTTCCAGATCGGCGCGCACGTCCTGCGGCTCTCCAAGGTGATGGAGGGGCGCTGGACGGTCGCGGTCGACGAGGGCGCTCTGCCGACGAGCTACCGCACGCAGGCCGACGCGTGGGAGGCCGGCGTGCGCGAGGCGGACCGCGTCGACCGCCTCGCCGTGCGGTGAGCGAGGCGAGGCCATCCCCACGAACGTCGACGCGGCGATCGCCGCTCGGGCGGCTCCGCGCAGGCTGCAGCGTGGAGCTCGATCTTCGCGCGCGTCGGAGCCCCGCGCCCGCAACCGCGCTGGGTACACCTCGCCGCGGCCATGTTCGCATCGCGTGTCGCTGCAGCGCTCCGCGACCCCAGGGGGTGTTGCCGCAAGGCCGTGCTCCCGGACACAGAAGGGGAGGCGCTGGGGACCGCCCAGCTCACAGCTGGAGGTCGTATGGAGGAGACGCACGTCTGGAGCGAGAGGCTGGATCTCGGGAACGACACGCTCGACAGCGAGCATCACCTGCAGATCGCGCTCGTGAGCGCGCTGGCGGAGGCGATCGAGCAGGGCCGTCCGTGGATGGCGCGCCGGCTCGTGGAGCAGCTGGCCGGGTACAGCGCCGCGCACTTCACCGGCGAGGAGGTGCTGATGGAGTCCGCCGGCTACAGGCCGCTCGACGACCATCGCCAGGAGCACCGCGCGATCCTCGGGCACATCGACGAGATCCGGTCCCTGCTCACGACCGCCGAGAACGAGCTCGCGCAGGCGATGGCGCTCGACCTCCTGGCCGGCCTCGGCTCGCACATCGCCGCCTCCGACCGCCGGTTCACAGAGCAATCGCGCGTGAGAGAGCCCGGCCACTGACCGGCGGGTCAGGTCGCGGCGCGCAGCAGGGTGCTCCCGACCCAGTGGTTCGCGAACTGGTACGCGATGCGGCCGCTGCGGTCGCCCTTCTGGTGCGACCACGCCACCGCGGCGTCCTCCGCTTCCTTCGTCCACGCCGCGGCCGCGCCGCCGCGCTCGCAGAGCTTCCCGATCCATTGGCGCACGACCGCGAGGTACTGCTCCTGCGAGAAGGCGTGGAACCCGACCCAGATGCCGAACCGCCCCGAGAGCGAGATCTTCTCCTCGACCGCCTCGCCGTGGTGGATCTCGTTCTTCACGAGCATGGCCCCGAGGTTGTCCGTCTCGAACTCCGGGAGCATGTGCCGGCGGTTCGACGTGACGTAGATGAGCGCGTTGCCGGGGGGCGCGTAGACGGAGCCGTCGAGCGCGCTCTTCAGCATCTTGTAGCTCGACTCGCCGATCTCGAACGACACGTCGTCGGAGAAGAGGATGAAGCGATGGGGCTCGTCCCGGATCTCGTCCACGATGGCGGGGAGGTGGACGAGGTCGTCCTTGTCCACCTGGAGCACCCGCAGCCCCTGCGCGGCGTACGTCCCGAGCAGCGCCCGGACGAGCGAGGACTTCCCCGTGCCGCGTGACCCCCAAAGCAGGACGTTGTTGGCCGGGAGCCCCGCCAGGAACTGCCGCGTGTTGCCCTCGACGACCCGCTTCTGATCGTCGATGCCGAGCAGGTCGGCGAGCTGGATGCCCTCGATGCTCGACACGGGCTCGAGGTAGCCGGCGAAGGAGTGCCGCCGCCAGCTCGCGGCGTGGCAGCGGCGCCAGTCTACCTTCGCGACCGGCTTCGGGAGGAGCATCTCCAGCGAGGCGAGGACGCGCCGGAGCTGGTCCTGGACGTCGGGATCGATGGGCATGGGGTGTGCGGCGCCAGGATAGCACCGCCGTCCGGACGTCGTGAGCGGGCCCGGAGACGCGGCGCGCCGCGAGCGCGCAGCGCCTTACCGACCGGGCTGGGAGAGGGCGGAGAGGGTCCTCCCGTCCGGCATCATGTCAGCCGGCACGTCGCCATCGCTCTTCCCCATCCTCATTCGGGCACAGCGCTGGTGGTCGAGCTCGCAGTAGAGGTGCTGGAACACCTTCAGGAAATGGCTGCGAGAGAGGATCGGCACGAACGAGCAGGCGTCGGCGCGGGCGCAGGTCATGGGGGCGAAGTCCCTCCGGATGCGACTCGGAGTGCAAGCCGGATACCGCAGCGCGGGACCGCGCCCGGAGTGAAAACGTCCCCGGCGACGGGCAGTTTGCCTGTTGGTCGCCGCGTGCCGTGGCCGGGTGACGCAGACCCGGGGTACAGCAGCCGAGGTGCTGGAACGGCCCGGCGCGCTCCGGCCGCAGCCACGCTCGGGTGCATACGCGTTCGACAGCCGTCGAGGAATCCCCGCGTTCCACTGCACGAAGCGCAAACCGCTGCGAGGCACGGGTTCTGGGGTCCGGGGGTCGAGGGGAGGCGTCGAGCATTTCGGCGCCGGTCTCGCTCCCCGCCACCGCCGAGGATCTCGACGGCGCCATATCGCAAGTCTCGACGCCCGGTTGCGAGCGGCGCGCGCGGCGCCATGCCCTGGCTCGATTCATGGAAAGGAGAGGGAGCGGAGTCCAACGCAAGGAGACCGTCATGATCCTCGCATTCCCACTCGCTCTCATCGGCGCAGCATTCCTCGCCTACGTCACCGTCGCCGCGCGCTGACCACGCGGAAGCGACGAGGCACGGACGGAGACAGCCATGGCAACGTACGCTGGCGGGACGGCGGTGAAGCGCGGCTACTACATCGACGCCCGCACGTTCGAGCTCGTGAGCATCCAGCAGGACGGCGGGATCCTCCCGCGCGGCGCCGGGATGCGCTGGCTGCGCGTCCCGACGCTGCTCGTCATCGCGATGGCGCCCGCCCTCGGGGGCCTGTTCGTGGTGACGCTCCCGTTCGTGGGGTTCGGGGTCGTCGTGTGCGAGATCGCGAAGAGGCTCGCGCCGGGAGCAAAGGTCAGCGCGCGGGAGATCGCCGCCACGGTCGCGCCTGCCTGGGTACCGGGCGAAGCACACCTCGCGGGAGCCCCTGCGAAGGACGAGCCTGCACCCGCGACATCCGACGAGGAGGTGGACGCGCTCGCGAGGGAAATCGAGGCGAAGCGGAGTCCGAAGAGCTGACCGTCGCCCGCGCAGCGATCGAGGCGAACGCGGCGGCGCTACTTCTCCTGGATGGCCTTGAGGGCGTCCACCATCACGCGCGCGTACATGCAGGTCTCGAGGTCCGCCGTCCAGTCGGTCGAGGGCGGGCTGCCCTCGAAGGCGAAGCTGTAGTGCAGCTTCCCGCCGTTGCGGACGCGCTCCAGCAGGTCGTTCGGCGCGACCGTCATGTCCAGGCGGCGCGGGTCGCTCACCGTCGGGGGCTGCTCGTAGTGCACGAGGTCCGTCGCGACGCCCGCGGCGTCGGTGATGGTCACGTCGGCGAGGGTGATGCCGGTGAGGTCGGTCGAGCCGGTGACCGAGACGGAGACGAGCCTGAGCGAGCCGGTCGTGGCGCTCGTGTCGAGCCCGGGGATGTTGGAGCCGAGGTCGAAGTCGCCCTCCCAGTGGACCGACTGCGGCCCGACGCCGGCCGGCGCGGCGGGGATGGGCTGGCCGAGCTGCGTGATGCAGATGCGCTTCTCCTCCACCTCGGCGAAGAAGAGCGGGTCGCCGCAGCCGGCGGCGGAGAGCGCGAGCAGCGCGATCGCGAAGGTCGTCGTTCTCATGGTGCCCCCTAGTAGAAGAACAGCATGAACCCGGCCTTCACGTTCGGGATGCCGAGGCGGATATTGGGATCCTCGACGGTGACGCGCGTGTTGCCGCTCGAGCCCTGGCTCGAGGCGACGCGGTCGGCGCCGTGGGCGGTGAACCAGACGCGCGAGAGGCCGGCGCGCACGTAGAACACGAACCAGTCCGGGTGGCCGAGCTCGAGCCCGAGCTGGGCGTTGGCGAACGTGTAGCTCACGCGGTCGAGGAGCGGCTTCAGCTCCTCCGGCACGGACCCGTACTGCGCGATGCGCGCGTTCGCGTTCGCCTCGAAGTAGTGGCCCGCCTCGAGCGTCAGCGAGGGCGCGATGGGGAAGTACGGCAGCACCGAGACGCCGCCGCGGACGCCATACCCGATGTAGTTGTAGAGCAGGCCGCCGCCGAAGCGCAGGAACTTCCACGGACGGTAAAGGACCGTGGCCGAGGCGCCATCGGGGAGGCCGCCGTCGATGGCGAGCCCGAGGATGTGGTGGGAGCGCCCGGGCAACGGCCTCGCTCCGGCGGAGGCGGTCGGCGGGGGGGACGGCGCGGGCGCCGCCGCGGCCACAGGTGGCGGCGGCGGGGGTGGCGGCGGGGACAGTCCGCGCTGCGGCGTGGCGGCGCTCGCAGCGGGCGCGGGCGGCACCGCGGCCGTCGCGTCCGGAGCGACGTTCGCGGCGGCGGCCGGAACCGCCATCGCGGCCACAGGGGCCGGAGCGGACGCCTCGGCAGGAGCGGGCGCAAGAGCCGGGGCCGCGGCAGGAGCCATGGCCGGCGCAGGAGCGGCGACGGCAGCGGAGGCGGGGGCGGCGGCCGCGACAGCCGGCGCAGGAGCCGCGACGACCGCCGTGAGTGCGGCCGGCGCCGGAGCCGCGATCGCCGGGGCGGCTCCCGCCTTCCCCGGCGTGGGCTGCACGGGGTCGTCCGCCAGCGCGGCAGCACCCCACAGCCCCGCGGCGACGAGGGCGACCCGCACCGTGAGCTCGATTCCGACTGGTCTCGCCATGTCCGATGCTCCCGCCTTCTCGTCGCGTGCACGAGCATCGGCACCCTACGTGAAGCGCACGGGCGAGGCACGTCGCGTGATGGCGGGACGGGTGACCGTTCACCCTCGGGCACGAGCGACCCGGAGGTCCCGTCAACCGCTCGTCGTCCCAGGGGATCGAGGAGGCGGCGTGTGCGAGGGCGACCACATCATGCGCTGTCGCGCCGGGACGTGACGGCTCCTCACGTACTGCGGGGCACCCGTCGGACGTCAAGCTCCTGCCGGAGGGGCGCGGCCAGGATCCCGCGCGCGACGAGGGCGTCAGCGCGCGCTCGGCTCCGTCGCGGGCCGGATCGGGAGCTCCACGGTGAAGCGGGCGCCCTCGCCGAGCCGGCTCTCGACGCGAATGGTGCCCCCGAATCGGCGGACCATGTCGCGGGCGATCCAGAGCCCGAGCCCGATCCCGCCGAAGCTCGTGGCTGGCACGGCCCGCTCGAACCGCTGGAAGATCCGCTCGTGGTCGCCGGCGGCGATGCCGATGCCGCCGTCGGCGACGGAGAGCCGGGCCGTGTCCGCGTCCGCGTCCACCCTGATCGAGATGGGCTGGCCCGCTCCGTACTTGATCGCGTTCGAGACGAGGTTGCTCACCACGTGGTCGAGGCCGCTCGGATCCCACGCGCCGGTGATCGTCCCGTCGGCGGCGACCTCGAGCGCGCACCCGGCGTGGGACGCCTCCTGCGCGTGACGCTCCGCGACCTCCCGCACGACCGCGCAGAGGTCCACCGGCTCGAGCGACACGTGGAGGCGACCCGCCTGGATCCGGGCGACGTCGAGCAGGTTCGTGACGACGACGTTCAGCCGGCGCGCCTGCCGCGCGATGGCGGCGACCTTGCTGCGCATCAGCGGCGGGGCGCTCGCGAGCCTCTCGAGCGATCGCTCGACGCCCTGGATGACCAGCATGAGGCCCGTGAGCGGCGTCTTGAGCTCGTGAGAGGCGACGGCCAGGAACTGGTCGCGCACCGCGATCGCCTGCTGCGCCTGGCGGTACAGGCGCGCGTTCTCGATGGCCGTGGCCGCTCGGCGGCCGATCTCCTCGGCGAGGGCCAGGTCCTCCGCCGCGAAGCCGCGCTTCGGATCGGGCGCGCCGAGCGTGATGGTGCCGAGCACGCCGCCGCGCGAGGCGATGGTCACCGCGATGGCGGGGTCGCCCGCCGTCCCGCCCTCCCGCACGAGCTCGGCCGTGGCCCGATCGACGTGGACCAGGGCGACCGTGTGGGTCGTGGCCGGGGGCTCCTCGGCGCGGAGCTCGATGGCGCACCACTCCGCGAGCTCCGGCACGAGGCGCCGCGCCAGCGCGGCGAGCGTCGCCTCGTAGTCGAACGACGCGAAGAGCGCCTGGCTCGCGTCCGCGAGCAGGCGCATCCGCCGCTCCGTCACCTCCGCGATGGCGCGTCCGGCGCGCTCCTCGGCGAGCGCGAGCAGCTCGCGATCCGCCCGCTGCCGCGCCAGCGTCGCGCCGACGAGCCCGGCCACGCCGAGGAGCGTCTCCAGCGCGTGGGGCGGCACCGTTTGCTCGCCATGGTAACCGACGACGAGCGCGGCCTCGGCGCGCCCGCGCACGCCGACCGGCAGGACGACCGTGGCGACGGGCCGCGATCCGCCGAGATCCTCGATCGCCATGAGCCCGGTCTCGAGCACCTGGGCGACGGCCCGGCGCAGGGCCGCGCGGTCATGCTCGGGAAGCCCGCAGTCCTCGGCGCACCGCGCCGGGTCACAGAAGCAGACGACGTCGGGACCGAAGACGGCGCGGATGAGCTCGCGGCTCTCCGCGAGGACGTCGGCCCCGGCGAGCATGTTCGCGAGGTACTGCGCGGCGCGGACGAACCCTCCAGCGCAGGCGTCGCGGTCGAGGCGGCTCGCAGGAGCGGCCATGGCTAGCTCCTCGCCCCTGCGGGGCGGAGGTAGAGGTGATCGAGGAAGAGCTCCTCGAACGCGGCGTCCATCGAGAGGTTGATGAGCTTCGCGCCCCGCCTCGCCCGCGCCAGCGACGCCCCGGCCTCCGCGGAGAGGAGGACGTCGAGGGCTCCGCGCAGCGCGGTGTTCCCCGCGAGCCGCACCCGCTCGGGCGGGACGGGCGGCAAGAGGCCGATGCGCTGGGCGTTCTCGACGTCGACCTGCTCTCCGAAGCTGCCCGCGACGTGGACCGCGGCGATCTGGTCGAAGCGCAGCCCCGACCGGCGGCGCAGCACCTCGACCCCGGCGCCCACCGCGGCCTTGGCGCGCTGGAAGACGTCGATGTCGGCCTTGCTGACGCCGAGCTCCGCGCCGGCCACCACGATGGTGAGCGGCTCGCGCCGGGGCCGGCCGCGCTCGTCGATCTCGCCGCCGCTCGCGAGGAGGCCCACCAGGTCCACCAGCCCGGAGCCGCAGATGCCGCGGACGGGAGGCGCCTCGATGATCTCGCCGAGCCAGGCCCCCTCGGCCGAGCGCGTCAGCCGGCGGACAGCCCCAGGCTCCGCCGCCATGCCACAGCCGATTCCCGCCGCCTCGAAGGCGGGGCCGCCTGCGGCCGCCGTCACCCACAGCCGCGCGCCGTCCCAGAGCGCGATCTCGGAGTTCGTGCCGAAGTCGATGAGCAAAGCCGGGTCGCCCTCCGCGAGCCGGCAGTGGACGACGCCCGCCAGCAGGTCGGATCCGACGAACCCTCCGAGCGGCTCGACGAGGTCGATCGCGGCGCCGCGACCGAGGTTCCATGACTCGGCCAGCGCGCCGGGATCGGCGAGGGTGCACTCGATTCGCCCAGCCCACCGCGCGGGGTCGAGCAGCGCGTCGGCGCGCCCTCCCGAGAGGAGGGTGAGCATGGCGGAGTTGCCGACGACGCGGACCGGCCCCACCTCCGGCAGCGCGATCCCCTCGTCCTGGGAGAGCGCGAGCAGCGCGTCCCCGATGGCGTCGAGCGCCGAGTCTCGCAGCTCGTCCCCCGCGGCGCCGGAGCGAGCGGCCGCCTCGAGCCGGCAGATCACGTCGGCGCCCATCCGCGCCTGGGGGTTCGGGCCCGTGCGCGCCGCGACACGGCGGCCGGTCGCCATGTCGCAGATCGCGACGGTGATCTGCGTGGTGCCGACGTCCACGGCGGCGCCCCAGGGCAGGCCGCCCGCGCGGGCGGGCGAGATCGGATGCGCGGCCCGATACGCAGGAGCGATGGTGCGCCACGGCGACGGACGCGCCGGCTCGAGCACCGTGACGTCCACGCCGGCGCGAGGCGTGACCTGGCAGGCGAGGCGCGTCCCGGCGGCGAGCGCGTCCTCGCCGAGGTGGAGCCGCTCGGCGGTGGTCGGCGCACCCGCGGCGCCGGCGTCGATGCGCACGCGGCACAGCCCGCAGGCGCCGATCCCCGCGCACGCCGAGCGCACCCGCGCGCTGCTGGCGTTGAGGATGTCCCGCAGGCTCGGGCCCGCCCGGAAGGTGAGGTGGCGAACGGCGTCGTCGCGCTCGCCGTCGAGGCGGACGCCGACGTGGTGGACCTCGCGGGCGCCGTCGCTCAGGCGTCGCGCTCCTTCCACGAGAGGGCGGCGCGCACCAGCGCGGCGACGTTGGCCTCGCGCGACTCGGGCGGGATCTCGCAGCCGGACGAGAGGATGAACCCGCCTCGCCGGTCGAAGAGGCGGAGCAGCCGATCCGCGTCGCGCTCGATCTCGGCGGGGCTGCCGGTCACGAACGCGAGCGGTTTCACGTTGCCGTCGAGGCAGAGCCGGCTCTCCCCGAGCGCGTCGAGCAGCCGCTCCGGGTCCACGCAGTAGTCGAAGTTGCCGATGTGGGCGCCCAGCGCCGCGTAGCGGGGCAGGATGGCTGCGGTCTGGCCTGCGACGTGGAGCCAGTTGCCGAGCGCGCCCGCCTGCGCGAAGGCGGCGAAGAGCCGCGCGAGGCGCGGCGCGATCATCTCGCGGAAGAGCCCGGGCGGCACGACCTCCGTCGAGGCCGCGGGCTCGAAGACGAGGACGAGGTGCGCGCCGGCCGCGAGCTGCGCGAGCCCGAACGAGGTCGCGATGGCGGCGCCGTAGTCGAGGAGCGAGAGGAAGCGCTCCGGCTCGTCCGCGGCGAGCCAGAGCGCCTTCTCGATCCCGAGGAACTGGACGGCCAGCGTGGCCGGGCCCTGGACGAGGCCGACCACGAGCGCCTCGTCGCCGCTCGCGGCGCGCAGCCGCTTCGCCAGCTCGAGCACCATCGGCAGGCGCGCCGCCTGCGCCGGATCCGGGACGCGCAGCCGTGTGAAGTCGTCATCGGGCGCGCAGGGCGGGCGGCCCACGGACGGATAGAGCCCGGCGTGCCGCTGGACCTGGCCGCCGATGGCCTCGGCCTCGAGGGTGAGGTCGAGCACGGCGAACACGGCGTCGTGGCCGTAGTGGGCCCGCGCCTCGAGCTGGCAGGCGGCGGCGACGGCGGCCGAGGAGAGGTAGGCGTCGACGGTCTTGCCGCAGGCCAGCGCGGCGTGCGCGAACACCTGCGCGATCACCGGGGGGCGGTCGCAGCGCTGGAACGCGATCGTGCGCCGGACGCGCTCGACGCTATCCATGGCGCGCCTCGACCGTCGCATCGAGGTACGCGATGGCGTCGAAGGCGGTCTGGCCGACGTGATCGACGCCGAGGGTCGAAGCCGTGCACTGCTTCAGGGCGGCGCCACCCGCGAGCACCTTCACGTGCCCGAGCCCTGCCAGCGCGAGGGCCGGCTTCACCGCGCGGACCTGCGGGATGACGCTCGAGATGAGGCCGCTCACGCACACGGCGGCGGCGCCGCTCTGCGCGGCCGCCGCGACGACCGCGCCGACGGACGCGTCCTTGCCGCAGTCGACGACCGCGAAGCGGCTCCCCGCCAGCACGATCTTGAGGATGGCCTTGCCGATGTCGTGGATGTCGCCCTCGAGGACGGCGACGACCACCCTCGCGCGCGGCGCCGGCAGCGTGGCGTCCGCGGGGAAGAGCCGGTGGATGACGGCCATCACCGCGCGTCCGGCCAGCATGATCTCGAGGAGGTTGAACTGCTCGGCGGTGCACTTCCGGTCGAGCGCGGCCATCGCGCTCTCGACGCCGTGCGTGACGATGTCGGCCGGCGGCATCCCGCGGGCGACCAGCCGGGCGACGATCTGCAGCCCCAGGTCGCGCTCCCCTTCCGTGAGCGCCTGGACGAGGCCGTCGAGCTCTGCCATCTCGCTGCGCCTCCTGACACGAGAAGAGATCACGCACCCGGGTGGGATGGGGCGCCATGATACCGCACCCTGCCGGATCACGGCCGCTTGGCCGAGCCAAGCGACACGTCGGGCGGTGTAGGCCGACCCTGATCGGGAGCCCGGGGTACGGGACTGCGACGTGGCCGCACCGCGTTGTAACGTGTCTGCAGCGTCTGGAGGCAGCTCACGTCACCTCGCGTTCTCATCATCGAAGACGACGCCGACATCAGGGCCGCGCTCGGAGAGGCGCTGCTGTTCGAGGGGTACTCGGTGTCGGAAGCGCGCGACGGCCTGGAGGGCCTGCGGAGCGCGCACGACGAGCACCCCGACATCATCCTGCTCGATCTGATGATGCCGAGGATGGACGGCTGGGCGTTCCGGGCGGCCCAGCGGGCCGATCCCGCCATCTGCGACATCCCGGTCGTCGTCGTCTCGGCCGCGCACCCGCAGGAGCTCCACGGCATCGACGCGGTCGCACACCTCCACAAGCCCTTCGAGCTCGGCGCGCTGCTCGACGCCCTGGAGCGCTACCGCCAGGCCGCCTGACGGCTCACCGTCCCCGCGAGCGCGCCGAGCTGCGGTAGGATACCGCTCGGGCGAAGATGGCCCAGATCGAGCGAGGGTCGAGATGGCGCGCGAGTCCGTGAAGGTGGTCGAAGGCGAGGTGACGCTCCGCCCCTGGAGCGCCGGCGATGCCGGGGAGCTCGTTCGGCTCGGTGACGATCGCGAGATCTGGCTCAACCTCCGGGACAGGTTTCCTCACCCGTTCACCGAGCCCGCGGCCCACCTGTGGCTCGCCGACTTCATCGACGAGCGGCCGCCGGTGATGAGCTTCGCCATCCTGGTCCGCCGAGAGCTCGCCGGTGGCGTTCGCCTCAGGCGGCGCGACGATGCGCACCACATCTGCGCCGATCTCACCTTCTGGGTCGGCCGGCCGTTCTCGGGCCGCGGCATCGCCCTCGAGGCCGTGCGCGCGGCCACCGCCTACGCGTTCGACACGCTCGGCCTCGAGCGCGTCCAGGCCTTCGTGTTCGACTGGAATCCGGCGGCGGCTCGCGTCCTCGAGAAGGCCGGGTACGCGCTCGAAGGCCGGCTCCGCCACTACGTCCAGAAGGACGGCCGGCTCGGCGATGCGCTCCTCTACGCGCGGCTGCGGAGCGAGCCCGCGAAGTGAGCGAGCTCCCGCTCGCGCGAGAACCCGGGCCGATCGGCGTCGGGCTAGCCGGGCTTCAGCGGCTGGGCGGGCGCGGCGGGCTGCTGCTGCTCGTGTGCCGCCCAGCGCTGCTGCAGCTCCGGCGTCAGCGCGTCGAAGGGCGGGGTGATGTCCTTCCTGCCGACGACCTGGCGGCAGTGGATGCACCGGTGCAGGCCGCGCTCGACCTCGACGATCCACATCACGTGGTGGGGACAGTTCATCGCCACGGCAGCGTCATAACCGCCCCGCGGACCGCGTGCGACGGGCGGCTCCCGCGCGTGCTGCGCTCGTGCGCCAGCACCGGGAGCTCGATCGAGGAGGCGATGGTGTGCAAACATCCATTGACGAGGCGCGCCGCCGCGACGCGCTCCTCGAGCGGGCTGCGCGGCCCGTCGCGACATGACAGTCGCCGCTCGCCTGTGAGATGATGCCCGTACTGTAGGTCCGGCTCGGGGCCGACCTCGTCCGAGAGGACGGCCAGGAGAAGAGGGCATCACATGAATACGTGCGAGGTCGTGCGGCTGCCGGCGGGGCACCGGCACGCGCTCCCCGCCGCCCGCCGGGCGGACCGAGACGTCCTGGATCGCGAGATCCGTTCCGCGTGCCACAGCCCGCTCGTCGAGGCGGTGCTGGCCGCCGCCGACACGCTCTTGCTCGTGCTCAACGCCCAGCGTCAGATCGTCGCCTTCAACCTGCGAGCGAGGCAGCCCGCGACCACGTTCGGGCAGCGCCCGGGCGAGGCGCTGGGCTGCGTCAACGCGCAGGGGCCGGGCGGCTGCGGCACCGCGCCCGCGTGCGAGACCTGTGGCGCCCTGGGCGCCATCCTGGCCTCGCAGCAGCGCGCCGGGCCCGTCGAGGCGGAGTGCCTCATCCGGAGCGAGCTGTACGGGACCGACAGCGAGTTCAACGTGCGCGCCTGTCCGGTCGCGATCGGCGAGCACCAGCTCACGGTCCTCTCGCTCCGCGACATCTCGAGCGAGAAGCGCCGGCAGGCGCTGGAGCAGATCTTCTTCCACGACGTGCTCAACACGATCACGGGGCTGCGCGGCTGGACCGAGCTGCTGCAGGTGTCCGGCGGCCGTCACCCGAGCGCGCCCGAGCGCATCCAGGTGCTCTCGCGCCACATCGAGCGCGAGGTGCGGGACCACCGCGCGCTCGTGCTGGCCGAGAACGGCTCGCTGGTGCCCCATCTCGAGCGGGTGCGCGGCTCCGAGATCCTGCGCGACATCGACGCCGTGTTCGCGACCCACAGCGTCGCGCGGGACCGCCGCATCGAGGCGCACCTCGCGGCCGACGTCGAGCTCGAGACGGACCGCTGCCTGCTCGCACGGGTGCTCGTCAACATGGTCCGGAACGCCCTCGAGGCGACCGAGCCGGGCGGCGCCATCCGGATCGAGGTCGGCGCGCCGGTCGCGCCTGGCAGCGACGACGTCCGCTTCACCGTCTGGAACGACGGCGTGATGCCGGCCGAGGTGCAGGCGCGCGTGTTCCAGCGCTCGTTCAGCACGAAATCGCAGCGGGGGCGCGGGCTCGGGACGTACAGCATGAAGCTGCTCGGGGAGCGTTACCTCGGCGGGACCGTGTCGTTCGTGTCGAGCGCGGAGCGCGGAACGGTGTTCACGCTCCAGCTCGCGGGCGGCCGGCGGACGTCGCTCCCGCCCGCGGCCTGCTAAATTTTTAGAGCGCCCCACTCACGGGACCTGTCCGTCTGCGGCAGTCCCGGGTCCACGAGATGGGAGTGCGACGCCGCGCCTCGTCGGGCACGTCCACGGATCCGTTGACGCGCGGTCACCCGACTGCTGCTCGTCCGCACCCGTCCACAACCATCGGAAAGGGGAGCGCGATTGGCGAATCGCCGGAGGCTCACCATGCAGGGCTGCATCACGTCGCGCGACGTCGTCCGCCACCCCCTCATGATCTGCCGGCTGTGGGGACCCGGTTGCTATCTTCGCTGTCTCCGCGCGGTCGTGACGGGCCGGCGGTGCACCTTTCTCCAGCTCGTCATGGCGAAGCGCTGAGCGCGGCGTCGCGCGTTTGAAAAGATTACCGCCTGAAACTCAATGAAATGGCGGTGAGGACGCTCGCGAACCGGCCTGCCTGTCACGATTCCCTGACCGAGATCAAGCCGGCGCGATCGGCCCCCAGCCAAGCGCTTGGAATCGCGAGAACTCCCGCTTGCTCCCCTGCTGGCATCGCAGTTGCTGAGGAGTCCTCGCAACCATCCGGCGGCTCGGCCGCATCGAGGAATACACATGAAGAGGGACTCCCGTGCCACCGCATCGACCTCCCTCGACGCCTACCTGTCGGAGATCCATCAGTTCCCGCTGCTGACGGTCGAAGAAGAGCAGAGCCTCGCCCGTACCTTCCGCGACAAGGGCGACGCCCGCGCGGCGCACCGCCTCGTCACCGCGAACCTGCGCTTCGTGGTCAAGGTCGCGCACGAGTACCGCTCGTACGGCTTCACCCTCATCGACCTCGTCCAGGAAGGGAACATCGGGCTCATGAAGGCGGTCCAGAAGTTCGATCCGGACAAGGGCATCCGCCTCATCTCCTACGCGGTCTGGTGGATTCGCGCCTACATCCAGAACCACATCCTGAAGTCCTTCTCGCTCGTGAAGCTCGGCACGACGCAGGCGCAGCGGAAGCTCTTCTTCTCGCTCGCCCGCACCAGGCGCGAGCTCGACGCCATGAGCGCCGAGCACGGGCTCGACTCGGACGGCGCGGACCCCGAGAAGATCGCGAAGAAGCTGAACGTGAAGCGCGGCGAGGTCGAGGAGATGACCCAGCGCATGCACGGGCGCGACGTCTCGATCGACGCCCCGGTGGGCGACGACGGCGGCTCCACGCAGGGCGACTTCCTCGCCGGCCACAGCCCGCCGCACGATCATGCGCTGGCCGACGCGCAGGAGCAGAAGATGATGCAGGGGCGCATCGGCGCGGCGCTTGCCTTGCTCTCCGAGCGCGAGCGCTTCATCGTCGAGCACCGCCTCATGAGCGACGAGCCGCTGACCCTGAAGGAGATCGGCGAGCGGTTCCACGTCAGCCGCGAGCGCGCCCGCCAGCTCGAGATCCGCGCCACGCAGAAGCTCAAGCGGGAGCTGCACGCGCTCGCCGTCGACATCGACTGGCCGACCGGTGGACAGACCGCCGGCGCGGACGAGCGCGCCGCGGCGTGACGCCGCGCCGGGCGGCGGGAGGGAGCGTGTAGGCGGCTCGTTTTCGGTCCGGCGCGCCGGCGCCGCTACTCTTCCTGGCGGAAGGCGGCGGTCCCTAGAGGCCGGAGGGCCTTGAGGCGACGAAGGACGTGCGCCTCCACGCAGTAGCAGACCCGCGGCCCGTCGATCTCGCCGCGGATGAGCCCAGCGTCTACCGCGCCTGCGCAGCGGATGAGCTGCGGCACACGCGCATCGGCGCGGCCATCCGGATCGCACTGGAGGACCTCGAGGCGTTCGTGGCCCGCGGGCGATGATCGCTCTGAGCCCTCTAGCCGCCGCCGCGCCGCCGGATGGTGTCCTCGAGGATGGCGAGGACGAGCCGGTCCTTGGCTGTTGTCGCCGCGCGCTTGAGGTCGGCCAGCGCCTCGAGCCGGACGACGCGGACGAGCTGTCCCTCCACCTCCACCGCCACGCTCTCTGGCAGCAAGCTCGGGTAGTCGCGTCCGCCCTCGATGGCCCCGAGCACGTCGAGCGGCCCGAGGGCGGTCAGGAGGAGCTGGTGGCCATCACCGACCAGCGCCTCCCGTGTCGGTCGGAGCACCTGACCCGCGGGCCGCCCGCGGTAGCGAGCATCCACCGACGCGAGGAAGGCCAGCAGCCGCTCGACGTTGTCGATGTCGCGCCGGTGGACCACGTCGACGTCGAGGGTCGTGAGCGGGGCGCCTTGCGCCACCGCGGCGAGGCCACCGACGAGAAGGAAGTCAGTCCCGCTCGCCGCCAGCCGGGCGAGCAACGTGGTCAGGCTCTGCGGCGGCGAAGCCATGGCGGAGCTCCAGGACGGTCGTGGCCATGCGGTCGTTCCAGCGAAGGCGCTCCTCCGGCGTGAGCGCCGCGAGCGCGTCGAGCAAGGTCTCGTCAGCCACGGAGGGGTGGGAGCGTGGAGCGTCTACAGAAGCTGGCGGAGCCATCGAGGGGACTCTAACAGGACGGGGCGTCAGCTGAACTCGGGATCCGGCGACGGCGAGGCGCCAGGCCCGCCGGGCAAGGGCTCAAGGGCGCGCGCCAGGCCGCGCAGGGGCCGCGGCGCTCTGCTGCAGGATGAAGTCCTCTCCGGGTGCGACGGCCGCGAGGAGCTCGAAGAGC
>DASWDS010000252.1:0-6330 GCA_036395165.1 Anaeromyxobacteraceae bacterium
CCTCCGCGCGCCCAGCGCGTGGCCTCCTCCGGGCTCGCTCACGCCGTCTGCCGAGGACTCGCCGAGCTGCACGGCGGATCCCTCCAGGTGGAGGCGCGCGGGGGCGACCGCGTGGCGCTGCTCATGCTGCCCGCGGCCGCGCCGGCCGTGGCGGGCGATGAGGTGCGCGAGCCGGTGCGCGCGCCGGCCGGCACGGGCAGGGCGCGCCTGCTCGTCGTCGACGACGATCCCGACGCCCGCGAGGCGCTCGCGATGATCCTCGGGGACGACTACGACGTCGTCCTCGCCGCCGACGGGCGCGAGGCCATCGACGCGGCGCTCGTGGCGCGTCCGGACGTGGTCCTGATGGACCTCTACATGCCGCGCATGGACGGCCTCGCGGCGCTCGAGGCGATGCGCGCCGATCCGGTGACGGAGGACGTGCCCGTCATCCTCATCTCCGCGCGCGGCGACGAGCTGACGCGGTCGCGCAGCCTCGATCTCGGCGCGGTCGACTTCCTCACCAAGCCCTTCTCCGGCCGGGAGCTCAAGGCGCGCCTCGACCGGACGCTCCGCCTGACGCGGCGCGAGACGCAGCTCCAGGAGCTGGCGCGGACCGACCCGCTCACCGGGCTCGCGAACCTGCGCGCCTTCCGCGGCCGGCTCGAGGAAGAGGTGAAGCGGGCGCGCCGGTATCGCACGCCGCTCGCGTGCGTCATGGTCGACATGGACCACCTGAAGCCCATCAACGACGAGCTCGGCCACACGGCCGGCGACGTCGCGATCGGCGCCGTGGCCGAGGTGATCCGGCGCGAGCTGCGCGAGACCGACTTCGGGGCGCGCTACGGCGGCGACGAGTTCGTCATGCTCCTCCCGCACACCAGCGCCGCGGACGCGCGCGTCTTCGCCGAGCGCGTCTGCACGCGCCTGCACGAGTCGTCGATCGAGGTGCTCGGGCGCCGGCTGCCGCTGGCGGCGTCGTTCGGCATCGCGTCGCTCGACGACGAAGCCGTCGACGACCCGGGCCAGACGCTGGTGCGCCGCGCCGACTCGGCCCTCTACGCGGCGAAGCGCGCGGGGCGCGGCCAGGTGGCCGCCCACCCGTCCGCGGGCGGGGCCGGCGCGAGCGCGGTGTGATGGGTGACGCCGCGGCCGCTCACGGCTTGGCGGTCGCGCCGACCTCGTCGCCGTCCTGCTCCTCCTCCGGGTCGTCCCCGGCGCGATCGCGCGCCAGCGCGGCATACCGGTTGAGCTTGTTGTAGAGCGTCTTCTCGCTGATGCCGAGGATCTCCGCGGTGCGCGCCTTGTTGCCCGCGTTCCGCTGGAGCGACGCGAGGATGTACTCCTTCTCCACGTCGCGCAGCTGGATGCCGAGTGGGACGCGGAGCGTCGCCGCCTCGGGCCGCGTCGGGCGCATGTCGGGCGGCAGGTGCTCCTCTTCGATGGTGTCGCCGTCGGTCAGGATCATCGCGCGCTCGACGGTGTTGCGGAGCTCGCGGATGTTCCCCGGCCAGGCGTAGTTCTGGAGCACGTCCATCGCCGCCGGCGAGACGCCCTGGACGTGCTTCCCCGTCTCGCCGTTGAACTTCTCGATGAAGTGCTGGACCAGGAGCGGCACGTCCTCGCGCCGCTCCTTGAGCGGCGGCAGGTGGATCGTGAACACGTGGAGCCGGAAGTAGAGGTCCTCGCGGAAACGCCCCTTCTTGATCTCCTCCTTCAGGTCGCGGTTCGTCGCGCAGATGACGCGGACGTCCACCTCGACCTCGCTCTTCCCGCCCAGGCGCCGGAACTTCCGCTCCTCGAGGACGCGCAGGAACTTGCCCTGCATCTCGAGCGGCAGCTCGCCGATCTCGTCGAGGAAGAGCGTCCCGCCGTGCGCCAGCTCGAAGTTGCCGAGCCGCCGCTGGTCGGCGCCGGTGAAGGCGCCCCGCTCGTAACCGAACAGCTCGGACTCGATCAGCGTCGGCGGGATCGCGCCGCAGTTGAGCGCCACGAACGGCTTGTCCTTGCGCGCGGAGAGCGAGTGGACGGCACGGGCCACCACCTCCTTGCCGGTGCCGCTCTGGCCGGTGATGACGACGCTCGCGTTCGCCGGCGCGACCTTCTTCACGAGCTCGAAGACGCGCTGCATGCCGGGGCCGGAGCCGATGACGTCCGTGCCCGGCGCGAGCGCGGCGAGGCGCCGCCGGAGCAGCTGCACCTCGCGCATCGTCTCCTTCTTCTCGAGCGCGCGGTCGAGGACCACCCGCAGCCGCGAGATCTCGAGCGGCTTCTCGATGAAGTCGTAGGCGCCCTCCTTGATGGCCTGGACGGCCGTCTGGACGGTGCCGCGCCCGGTGAGGAGGACGACGGGGCAGTCGGGCAGCTCGGCGCGCAGGGCGCGCAGGAGCCAGAGCCCGTCCATGTTGGGCATCACGAGGTCGGTGAGGATGACGTCGGGGTGCCACTCGATCGCCCGGCGCAGGGCCTCGGTGCCGTCGGCGGCCGTCTGGACGTCATATCCCCAGCGGTCGGCGAGCTCCGCGAGGGCGTCGCGGCTGTCGGTCTCGTCATCCACGATGAGCAGGCGGTACTTCACAGCGGGCGCTCCTTGGGCAGCACGAGCGCCGCCCGTACGAGATCACGTTCCGTCGACTCCTCCAGCCGCCCACCGAGGTCGCGCGCGCCCGCCGCGACGACCGCGCCCACCCACGCCAGCGCGGGGTCGGGCGTCCCGCGCGCGTGCTCCACCGCGAGCACCACCTCTGTCCCGGACGGCACCGCGCGCGCGAGCAGCCGCCCTCCCTCCGGCGTGCTCGTGATCGCGCGCCAGAGCAACCCGAGCAGGAGCCGCGCCGCGCGCTCGGGATCGCCCCCGGCCCGCACCGTCCCTGGCGCGGCCTCGCACGCGAGGGCGACGCGGCGCCGCCGCGCCTCGTGCCCGAAGAGGTTCGCGGTGTCGGCGAGCAGGCTGCCAGCGTCGAAGTCCACGCCCGGCGACGGATCGGCGACGTCGAGGTACCGGCGGACGACCTCGTTCACGCGCCCGATCTGGTTCTTCAGCGAGCCGAGATTCCCGGCGCACGCGGACGCGAGCGAGTCGCTGGCGGTGGCGATCTTGTCCCCGAGCAGCGCGAGCTGGAGCGCCATCGCGTTGAGCGGGTTCTTGACCTCGTGCGCCACGCTGCCGGCGAGGCGCGCCAGCGAGACCCCGAGCATCGCGTACTCGAGCGCGGGCGCGGGGAGGGCCTCGAAGGACACTGTCGCGCGCAGGAGGGTCCCCCCGTCGCAGGCGACTCGGCTCAGCTCGCACGGCGGAGCGCCGTCGGCCCCGGCGAGCACGACGCGCTCGGGCCCGTCCTGCGCGAGCATCGCGGCCAGCACGGGCTCGCCTGCCGCGCGCCGGCCGAGCGCATCGCTCGCTCCGGCCGTGTCGGCGGGCAGGCGGAGGAGCGCCCGGAACGTCGCGTCGGCGACCAGGACCCGCCCGGAGCGGTCCAAAAAGGCAGAGCCTTCCGAAATCATGACACCTGAGCTAGACGTGAGTTACGTTTTTACCGCTTTTTTCGCCGCAGAGATGGTGACGCACCCTCTTTTCTTCAAGGTCCGGGTCCGCGTGGCTGGAATTCCGGGTGAGCGCCGGGGTCGATCCTGGCGAATCGTCGCGGCGTGCCTGACCGCGCTCGCGCTCGCCTGCGCGACGACGCGGCCCGGCTCGAACGCGACCTCGGCCCCGACCTCGACCGAGGCCTCGACCGAGGCCTCGATCGCGACCGCGTCGATCCCCCGCACCGCTCCGCTCCACCCTCTCCCACCGGCCGCACCCGGCGTGAAGACGCTCGCCCGGGCGTCGATCGCAGCCGTGGGCGACGTCCTCATGCACGGCGCGGTGAAGGAAGCCGCCGCCGATCACCGCGCGCAGGACAACGACGAGGGCTTCGGCTGGCTCTGGTCCCCCATCACCGACCTGCTGGCGAGCGCCGACCTCACCTTCGCGAACCTCGAGACCCCGATCGCGCCGCGCGCGGGCCAGGGCTCGCGGAGCTTCGTCTTCAACGCTCCGCCCATCGTGGTGACCGCGCTCCGACGCGCCGGCGTCCGCGTCGTGAGCGTCGCGAACAACCACCTCTTCGACCAGGGTCGTCCCGGGTTCGAGGAGACGCTGGCGCGCCTCGACGAGAGTGGGATGGCCTACGTCGGCGCCGGGGAGCCCGGCCGCGAGGCGGGGCCGCGCATGCTCGAGGTGAACGGGCTCAAGCTCGCCTTCCTGGGCTACAGCTACGGCTTCAACCAGGCCGGCAACACCTGTCCGCCATCGTCACGGCCGGCGCGGCCGTGCTTGCGCGCCTCCATCCTCGATCCCGACCGGGCCGTGGCGGACGTCGAGGCGGCGGCTCGCGCCGCCGACGCGGTGATCGTCTCGATCCACTGGGGGACGGAGTACCAGCAGCAGCCGCGCGCGCCGGACGTCGCGCTCGCGCATCGCCTCGCCGACGCGGGCGCGCTCGTCGTCCTCGGCCACCATCCGCACGTCCTCCAACCCATCGAGCTGTACCCGCGCGCCGACGGGCGCACCGCGCTCATCGCCTACTCGCTCGGCAACTTCGTCTCGAACCAGTCCCGGAACTACGTGCACGGCGTCACGCCCGAGAGCGTCGCGGCGACGCGCGACGGCGTCCTCCTGCGCGCGGAGATCGCCCGGCGCGACTACGCGCGCGGCGTCGTGCGCGTCGAGCTCTCGGGCGCAGACTGGCTGCCGCTGTGGACCGAGAATGACACCGTCGATCCCGAGCGGCGCGGGCGCGCCGACGCGCGACCGTCGATCCAGGTGGTCTCGGTCGACCGGGCGCTCGCGGCCGTCCGGGCGGAGCTCGCGGCGCTGCCGGATCCCGTCCCGCCGGAGCAGGAGGCGCGCTACGTCCGGCTCCGGCAACGCGAGGAGCTGTACCTGTCGCGCCGGGCCGCCATCGCGGCGGCGCTCGGCGAGGAGCTCGAGCGCGAGGCGCCTCCACGCCCGAAGGCGGGCCCGACGGCCGGCGCGCCCGAGGCGGCTCGCCGCTGAAGCGGGCGCCGGGGCGGGTCACCCTCTCAGGAGCCCTTCGCGGCGACGACGGAGCGCGCAGGGCCCATGTCGGCCGGCGCGAGGTCCGGCTTCTCGGGCACCTTGAGCTCGACGAGCTCGATGCCGAGCTGCTTCGCGAAGTCGAAGATGCGGTTGTCCCGGTAGAACTCGCCGAAGACGATCCGCTTGCAGCCGGAGTTGCCGATGAGCTTGAAGCAGGGCCAGCAGGGCGAGGCCGTCGTGTAGATGGTCGCGCCCTCGATGGCGACGCCGTTCTTCGCCGCCTGGATGATGGCGTTCGCCTCGGCGTGAACCGTCGCGACGCAGTGTCCGTCCTCCATCATGTGCCCGACCTCGCTGCAGTGCGGGAGTCCGCGGATGGAGCCGTTGTAGCCGGTCGAGAGGATCGTCTTGTCGCGCACGAGGACGGCGCCCACGTGCTTCCGATCGCAGGTGGCGCGCGTCGCGACGACGCGCGCGATGTTCATGAAGTACTCGTCCCAGCTCGCTCGACGATCCATGGCGGAATCCTACCGGATGGGGCACCCGCGCGCAGGGCGGTGGCGCGCCGGGCGAGATTGCACCAAAGGGCTGACATGCCTCCTCCGAAGAGCTGGCTCGCCGTCGCCACTGCGGCCTCGCTCGCGCTCGCGTTCACGGCGCCCGCCGCCGACGAGGGCGGCGACGGCGGGACGCGCCACGGCGACGTCCACACCGTCTCGGGGAAGATCTCGGCGGTCGCCTGGGGCGACCGGACGCTCACCATCGACGCCGCGGACGGGCCCGTGACGCTCGGCGTGGACCGCAACACCTCGGTGTTCCTCGAGAACCGCATGGGCTCGCTCCGCGATCTCTCGGTGGGCACCCCGGTGCGAGCTTCGTTCGGCGGCGATCGGAGAGCGTTCTGGATCGAGCTGCGGCCGCGCGGCGTCATCCCGTCGCCCGCGCGCCGCGGCGACGGCGGGCTCGAGGCGCCCGGCGGCGGCACCGCGGACGGCGGCGTCCCCGGCGCGGGCGGCACGGACGGCGGACCTGCGGTGCTGGCGCCGCCGGGCGATGCCGGTCCGGGCGACGCGGGAGCTCCGCCCGCGCCGACGCCCACCAGCGACGCGGGTGCGCCTCCGTCCGGGCCGGGCCCGAACGTGCCGGCAGGTCCCGCGCCCCCCGAGCCGAACCCGGGCGCGAAGCCCCCGCCGCCACCGCAACCGGGGCCCGCGGGCCCGAGCCCGGTGCCAGGCGGAGCGCCGGGTGGAACGCAGCGCTGACGCGGGGAATCGCTACATTCGCGCCGGCGCCGAGACGGCGGCCGG
>DASWDS010000253.1:0-7758 GCA_036395165.1 Anaeromyxobacteraceae bacterium
TGCAGCGCTTCCTCTCCAAGTACCGCATCCGGCACACGGGAGGGCTGGACCGGCCTTCCGCCAAGGCCGCGCGCGAGGAGCTGGGGGTGGAGGGCGTCGTCCTCACCACGCTCGAGACCTACAAGCCCGGGCCGCCGCCGCGCGTGGCGCTGACGATGCGGCTCGTGTCGGCCGGCGAAGAGCCGAGCATCGAGTGGATCGACGGCTTCGCCAGGTCCGGCGACGACGCGCCCGGGCTCCTCGCGCTGGGCGTGATCCAGGACCTGAAGGTGCTGGAGCGGGAGGCGTTCACACGCGTCGCGAGCTCGCTGGCCGCCTTCCTGGAGCGGAAGGGTGAACGTGCCCCGCCCTGCGCGCGCGGCCGTCGCTACCGTCCCGCCGTCGCCTTTCGGGCGTCCTCGCTCCGGCCCGACCAGGAGTACACGGTCGCCGTCGTCCCCTTCGTCAACCGGACCGCCCGGCGCGGCGCAGGAGAGCTCGTGTCGCTCGCCTTCGTCCGGCAGCTCGCGTCGACGCCGAACCTCCACCCGGTGGAGCCGGGCGTCGTCCGAGAGGTCCTGCTCAGCCACCGGATCATCATGGAGGGCGGCATCTCGCTGGAAGCGACCCGGGTGCTCCTCGGCGCCCTCGACGCCGACCTGGTGCTCGCGGGCGAGCTGCTCGACTACGACGACAGCGGCATCCCCAAGGTGAACTTCGCGGCGACCATGCTCGACCGCGGCAGCGGCGAGGTGGTGTGGCAGTCGATCTCGCACAACCAGGGAGATGATGGCGTCTTCTTCTTCGACCTCGGCCAGGTGAGCACGGCGCAGCGGCTCACCTGCCGGATGGTGGCCAACGCCGTGGCCGGGATGACCGGTCGCGCCTCGGCGAGGGTGAGTGATATCCCCCACGGTCGCTGACGGATGTGGCAGATTGCAATACCTCGGCCGCGCGCCTGGAGTCATCCGCGCAAAGCTCTCCTGGGGCCGGGCAATGCGCGCAATGGGTGCGGGAGGGAGCGGGAGCCGGGACGAAAACGCTCCTGAATGCAGGGTGTTGAATCACGGCGGCCTTGGCTCGTGGGGCACGCGTGTTGCAGCCATCCTGGGGCGCCCATCTGCCATGTGTTCGGGGGACAGCACTTTGAAAAACCTCTTGTCGCTCGCCGCCTTGGTTCTCTTCACGCCCGGTCTCGCGACCGCGGGCGGCGACGCCCTCCCGAAGGCTGCGGCCACGAACGGACAGACCCCGCTTGCCGCCGTCGCGCCCACGCCGCCCCTGGCCGAGGAGGCCAAGGAGGCACCCGGCGAGCCGGCCTACGCCCATCTCAAGGCGCCGCTCTTCGACGAGCGCTTCGAGGCTTTCCCGGTCGCCCAAGTGGACGACGACGTGATCGAGCTGCGCGAGCTGACCGGATCGCTGGCGAGCGCGCACGAATCGCGCAGCACGAAGGCGAAGGCCGACCGGAAGGACTTCTCGGCCCTGCTGGACCGGCTCGTCGATGCGCGACTGCTGGTGCACGACGCGCGCGACACGGGCCTCGACGAGCTGCCCGAGATCCAGAAGGCGATCGCCGATTTCAGGCAGAGCTCGCTGACGGAGGCCCTCAAGGCCCACGCCACCAAGGCCACGAAGGCCGATCCCGCGGCGGTGCAGCGCCTCTACGAGGCGGCCGTCCGCGAGTGGAAGGTCAAGTCGGTCCTCTTCCCCAAGGCGGAGGACGCGAACCAGGCGGGCGCGCTCGTCGCCGGCGGGAAGTCCTTCGACGACGTCGCGAAGCAGGCGGTCGAGGACAAGAAGGCGAGCGGCGGCGAGGAGGGGGAGTTCGTCGCTCCCGCGCGGATGCTCCCCAGCGTGGCGGCGGCGGTGGAGCGGCTCTCGGCGGGCGTCGTCAGCGCGCCCATCGAGGTCAAGGGCGGCTGGGCGCTCGTCCAGCTCGAGGCCGTCCGGACTCCCGAGAACCCGAAGGCCAGGGCCGAGGCGGAGGCCCAGGCGCTCTCGGTGAAGAAGGGCGAGGCGCTGCAGCACTTCTACGCTGGGCTCGTGAAAAAGTGGGTCAAGATCGACGAGGCGCTCCTGAAGCGCCTCGACTACGAATCGCCCAAGCCCGGGTTCGAGGGCCTGAAGCAGGACAAGCGGGCCCTGGTCAGGATCCAGGGCGAGAAGCCCATCACCGT
The DNA here is from genome assembly GCA_036395165.1 of Anaeromyxobacteraceae bacterium. Lineage (GTDB taxonomy): Bacteria > Myxococcota > Myxococcia > Myxococcales > Anaeromyxobacteraceae > Anaeromyxobacter_A. The sequence continues at coordinate 2,160 of DASWDS010000253.1, forward strand.
GGGCGAGTTCTCGACGGCGCTCGAGAAGGAGTTCTTCCACGGCATCGCCGAGGCCATCCGCAGCAAGAAGATCAACCGCCACAAGCCGATCCTCCTGGACGCGCTGATCTCCAAGGTCATCGTCCCCAAGGAGGCGCGGCGGCTCGGGCTCGACGCCACCGCCGAGTACAGGCGCAGGGTCGCGGACTACGAGAGCTCCCTGCTGTTCGGCACCTACCTCGACAAGGCCATCATTCCGAACGTCAAGGTCCAGGAGGAGGAGCTCAAGAAATTCTACGAGCAGCACAAGGCGGACTACGCGTACCCCGCGTTCTACCGGCTCGAGGGCCTGGGTTTCCATGACGTGAAGCTGGCCCAGGCCTCGGTGGAGAAGCTGCGCGCCGGGACCGACTTCAAGTGGCTCAAGGCCAACACCGAGGGGCAGGTCAAGGACGCGGAGCGCAAGATCGTCCTCGACGGCGGGCTGCTCAGCGTGCGCGGGATCCCGGCGGGGCTGGCCAACGGGCTCGCCGGCTCGAAAAAGGGCGACTACCGGCTCTACAGCGAGGGCGACCAGCACTACGTCGTGCACGTGCTCGACGAGATCGCCGCCTCGGAGCAGCCCTACGCCGAGGTCCGCGAGTCCATCGCCAAGAAGATCGTGGGCGAGCGGGTGTCGAAGACGATCAAGGAGACGGCCGACAAGCTCCGCGGCTCGTACGACGTGAAGGTCTTCATCACGCGCATCGGCAGCTGACGGCGAAAGACCGGAGCGAGGCATGGCCGTGACCAGGACGACGAGAGGGCGGAGCAACCCGTGGCTTGCGGCGCTGGTCGCCGGGGTCGTGCTCCTCCTGCCCGGCGCCGCTTCGGCGCAGCGGAGCTTCAAGGGCAAGGACTGCCTCGACTGCCATACCAAGTTCGCGGAGAAGTACGCGTCGGCGAAGTACACGCACGCGGTCTCCAAGGAGCGGCCGTGCGAGGCGTGCCACCTGCGCCACGGCATCGTCCCCAAGCTCGTCCTGAAGAAGCAGGGCAACCCGCTCTGCCTCGACTGCCACAAGAAGGAGAGCATCGGCCTCGACAAGAAGGTCGTCCACGCCGTGCTGAAGGGCGGGGCCTGTGTCCGCTGCCACGACCCACACGGCTCCTCCGCCCCGCACCTCCTGAAGGCCATGGGCCGCGAGGCGTGCTACGGCTGCCACAAACGAGAGCCGTTCGAGCGCAAGGTGGTGCACCAGGTGCTGGCCAAGGACGGCTGCATCGGCTGCCACTCGGCCCACGCCTCGGACCACAAGAACCTGCTCTCCCTGGAGCAGACGAAGCTCTGCGGCAAATGTCACGCGACGAGCACCGCGGCCTTCAAGAAGGCCCACGGCGACTACCCGGTCGAGACCCGGAGCTGCTCCGTCTGCCACGACCCCCACTCGTCCGAGCAGCCGAAGCTGCTCCGGGCGTCCGTGCACAACCCCGTCCAGAGCGGCTCGTGTGACTCGTGCCACGCACCCGCCCATTCGGCGAAGCCGTTCGCGCTCACGGACACCGCCGCCAAGCTCTGCGCCGCCTGCCACGATGCGGAGTCGCTGGCCGCCGGCGGCAAGGTGGAGCACCTCCCCTTCAAGAAGGGGAACTGCACCTCCTGTCACGACCCGCATACCTCCAACGGCGCCAAGCTCGCCCTTTCGCCGGGGAACCAGCTCTGCCTCAACTGCCACAAGCAGCTCGCCGAGCCGGTGGCCAACAAGCACAAGCCGGTCGAGGGAAGCTGCCTCTCGTGCCACAAGCCGCATGCCGCGAAGAGCAAGGGCCTGCTCGAGACCGCGGTCGAGCCCCTCTGCGCCTCCTGCCACGCCAAGAGCAAGGACGCCCTGAAGAAGAAGGTGGTCCACAAGCCCTTCGCCGCAGGCCAGTGCGCCACCTGCCATGACCCGCACGGCTCCAGCTTCACCGGCATGCTGAAGGCGCGCGGCGACCGCGTCTGCTTCGGCTGTCATCGCGACGCCGAGACCCGTTTCATCAAGACGCGCACCCACAAGCCCGTGCTCGACGGGCAGTGCGAGGCGTGCCACGCCGGCCACGGCTCCGACGAGCCCAAGCTCCTCAAGGCGAAGGGCGCCAAGCTGTGCGCTGGCTGCCACGCGGAGCTCATGAAGGATCCCGGCAGCGGCTCGAACCACAAGCCCTTTACCCAGGGCGATTGCCTCGGATGCCACGACCCGCACGGCTCGAACGAGCCCGGCATGCTGCTGACCGATCAGAAGACCACCTGCCTCCGTTGCCACACGACGACCGGCAAGGGGATGGCGGCCGCGAAGAGCGTGCACGCCACCTTTGGGAACGGCGAGTGCTCCAAGTGCCACGATCCGCACCGGGCCAAGCTGAAGGGCCTGTTGCTCGCACAGGCTCCCGACCTCTGCTTCTCGTGTCACAAGCAGCTCAAGGAGACGCTCGCGAAACAGAAGGCGCACGCGCCCGTCGAGGACTGCGTCTCGTGCCACAAGCCGCACTTCGCCTCCCAGCCGCGGCTCGTCGTCCAACCGCTGGGCGAGCTGTGCAGCCAATGCCACGACCTCAACGAGGGCGGCTTCACCCGCGCCCACCTCGGGATCGACGGGCGCACCATCGATTGCGTCAGCTGCCACAGCCCCCACTCCTCGACGGATCCCAAGCTGTTCAAGGCCAACGTGCACCCACCGTTCGCCGCCCGTCAGTGCGACGCCTGCCATACCGCCGAGATGAAGTAGAGGCCCCCCATGCTCATGCGACGCCTCTTCGTTGTGCTCGCGCTTGCCGCCGCCCTCCTGGCCGGGAGCACGGTCTGGGCAGCGCCGCCCAACTTCAAGCTCAAGAAGGGCGCCGAAGGGAAGCTCTGCCTCGACTGCCACGCCGGTCAGCTCGACGACATCCTGAAGAGGCCATTCGTCCATACGCCGGTGCGATCGCGCGAGTGCACCGGCTGCCACAACCCGCACGCGTCCGACCACGGCAAGCTGCTCGCCGGAGACGCCAGCAAGGCGTGCGCCTCCTGCCACGACATGGTCCCGGCGAAGGCCCGCAGCACGCACAAGCCGCTCGCCGAGAAGGGCTGCACCGGCTGCCATGACCCGCACGCGTCCGCCTTCAAGTTCAACCTCGTCAAGGGTGGCAACGACCTGTGCGCGAGCTGCCACAAGGGCATCGCGGACGCAGCGGCCAAGGCGAAGGTGAAGCACAGGCCCATCGAGCAGCGGGGGTGCGTCGCGTGCCACGACCCGCACGGCTCGGCGAAGGCGTCGAGCCTCCTCTCGAGCGACGTGCCGGGCCTGTGCGTGGGTTGCCACAAGACGGACAACCCCCTGTTCGCCAGCAAGCACCAGGGATACCCGGTCGCGAAGGCGCGCTGCACGAGCTGCCACGACCCGCACGGCTCCGACAAGCGCGGCATGCTGTACAACCGCGTCCATCCGCCGGTCGCCAAGGCGATGTGCTCGCAGTGCCACGAGCCCGCCGGCTCGGCCAACCCGCTTCGCACCCGGGCGCAGGGCATGAACCTGTGCCGGGGCTGCCATGCCCAGAAGCTCGGCCAGTTCCTCGAGAAGGCGCGCGTGCACCGGGCGCTGCTCGACGGAGCGTCCTGTCTCTCCTGCCACAACCCGCACGCGTCCAAGGTGGCGGGGCTGCTCAAGGCGGAGCCGGTGACGGTCTGCGGAACCTGCCACGCCGACACGATCAAGCGAGCGCAGGTGTCCCCGAAGAAGCATGCGCCGGTCAGCGACGGGAGCTGCACTGCCTGCCACGACCCGCACTCCTCCGACATCCCGCTCCAGCTCGTGAATGGGGACATCGTGACCCTGTGCGGGACCTGCCACGACTGGCTCAAGCACTCGTCGCATCCGATGGGCGAGAAGCTCAAGGACCCGCGGAACAGGAACCTCACCATTCAGTGCCTGAGCTGCCACCGCTCGCACGGAACCGAGTACAAGAAGCTGATTCCGTACCCGACGACCTCGGAGCTGTGCACGAAGTGTCACGAGCAGTTCAAGAGGTAGGTCATGAACGCGCGCACTGCTCTCCGGGCCCTCGCCGTGCTCCTGCCGCTCGCGGCACGCGCCGACTCGCTCTCCTTCACGTACTCGGCGTCCATCTACCAGGACGCGAAGGAGGTGGCCCTGCGCAGTCCAGAGGGCGTCGCCTGCACCGGCGGCTCGCTCGTCGTGGCCGACACCGGGAACCGGCGGCTCCTCACGTTCGCCCTGAAAGAGAGCGGGATCATCTCGCAGACCGGCGAGGTGAAGCTCGGCCAGTTGACGTCGCCTGTGAAGCTTCAGGTGGACGGGAAGGGCAACCTGCTCGCGCTCGACGGCAAGTCTCACAAGATCGTGCGGGTGGACGCGAACGGCGGTTTCGGCGGATTCGTGGAGCTGAAGGGAGCGCCGGCCACGCCGATGATTCTCGGCTTCAAGCTGGACGCAGCGGACAACCTGTACGCGCTCGACGTCGCCTCCGGCAAGGTGCTGGTCGCGGACCTTGCCGGCAGCGTCATCCGCGCGGTCGATCTTCCCAAGGGGCCCGTCATCTCCGACATCGCCGCGGACGGCGGCGGGACGATCTACGCGGTGGACGGCGTGGGGGCGACGGTCTGGTCAGCCGCGAAGGGAGCCACCGCGTTCACGCAGCTCGGGAAGAGCCTCAAGGACCGGATGAGCTTCCCGTCGTACATCGTGGCGCACCAGGGCAAGCTCATCCTCGTCGACCAGAACGGCATGGGGCTGGTGCTGCTCGGACTCGACGGCTCCTACCTCGGGAGGCAGCTCGCCATCGGCTGGAACGACGGCTTCGTCTATTACCCGTCGCAGCTCTGCATCAACGAGAAGGGCGACTCCTTCGTCGCCGACCGCGGCAACAACCGGGTCCAGCAGTTCACGACCGCGAGGTAGGGTCAGTCGTAGTCGGCCCGCACGTCATCTCCGCGGGGCTCGCCCGGACTCTCAGTGTCGCTCGATCAAGGCGTTCGCTTGCGCCCTACGCCGCGCGAGCCCGCCAGCGGCCCACCACACGACGCCCGCCAGCGCGATCGCGCCGCTGAGGCCGACGGCCGACATCCCGAGCGCCGCCGGCTCGCCCCTGCCCTGCCAGGCCGCGATCGCGAGGAGCGCGGTCGGCAGCGCCGCGATCACCACCAGGGCCGGGAGGCCGCCGGGGATCCGGAATGGGCGCGCCAGGCGCGGCTCGCGGACGCGCAGCAGCACGAGCGAGACCAGCTCGAGCACGAGCGCGCCGCCGTACAGGAGCACGTCGAGCTCGACGAGCCTGCGCAGGCCGAGCCCGACGCACAGCGCGGAGAGCGCGCCGCCGAGGACGACGGATGGCACCGGCGCGTGCGTGCGCGCGTTGCGCCGGGCGAGGAGCCTCGGGAGCCAGTCGTCCTCCGCGAGGGCGACGGGCAGCCGGGACCACGAGAGCAGGAGCGCGTTGTACATGCCGATCGCGGAGATGGCGCCGCCCGCGATGACGGCGCCCGCCAGCGCGGGGCCGCCGAGGCGCGCCCCGACGTCGAACCAGCTCCCCGACGACCACGAAGCGGCCGGCATGCCGGTCACGGCGGCCGCGAGGACGGTCGCGACATACGACGCCGCGATCG
>DASWDS010000254.1:0-4448 GCA_036395165.1 Anaeromyxobacteraceae bacterium
GGGCAACGGCGATGTCGGCGAACCGTTTCGGGCAGGCGATGGCGTTGAACTCGCTGACGGCCGGCAGCAGGATGGCGTTGCAGACGCCGTGCGGGAGGTTGTAGAAGCCGCCCAACTGGTGGGCCATGGAGTGGACGTAGCCGAGGCTGGCGTTGTTGAAGGCCATGCCGGCGAGGAACTCGGCGTACGCCATCTTGTCGCGCGCGTCGAGGTTCTCGCCGTTCGCGACGGCCGGGCGGAGGTACTCGGCGATGAGCTCGATGGCCTTGATGGCGCAGGCGTCCGTGATGGGCGTCGCGGCGATCGAGACGTAGGCCTCGATGGCGTGGGTGAGCGCGTCCATGCCGGTCGCGGCGGTGAGCGCGGGCGGCTTGCCCACCATGAGCACCGGGTCGTTGATCGCGACGTTCGGCGTGCAGCGCCAGTCGACGATCGCCATCTTCACGTGCGTCGTGGTGTTCGTGATGATGCAGAAGCGCGTCATCTCGCTCGCCGTGCCGGCGGTGGTGTTGATGGCGACGAACGGCGGCATGGGCTTCGTCGTCTTGTTGATACCCTCGTAGTTGCGGATGTTGCCGCCGTTCGTGGCGACCATCCCGATGCCCTTCGCGCAGTCATGGGCGCTACCGCCGCCGAGCGACACGATCGCGTCGCACTTCGACTCCTGGAACACCTTCAGGCCGTCGTGGACGTTCGTGTCGGTGGGGTTCGGCTCGGCGCCGTCGAAGATGACCGCCTTGACGCCGGCCTCCTCGAGCTGCCCCTTGATCTTGGCCGCGACGCCGAGCTGGTTGAGGACCTTGTCGGTCACGATGAGCGCCTTGGTGGCGCCGAGCGACTTCGCCTGCGGGCCGGCCTCCTTGGAGGAGCCGACGCCCATGAGCGAGACGTTGGGGATGAAGAAGCCGAAGACCTGATCTGCGAGGGCCATGGTTTGGTTCTCCGTTCGTGAGTGAGGCGGACGGCGATTCGCTGCCGGCGGGGTGACTGGAGCTGCACAGCTTGAAGCGGGTGTGCAGGGGCCTAGAGCAACCGGCGAGCCAGGGTGCCGACAATGTGGACTCATGCGCTCTTTTACTTGTTGTTCCGGCTGTTTGAGCGATGACGCGGCGCGTTAGGCGTGACACCGCTGAGTTACGCCTCGCGACATGTCACTGGGCTGAGACGGGCCGTGCGCCGGTCAGCGCGACGCAGGCGCGCGCGAGATGCCGTGCCGCTGCAGGCGTCGGTAGAGCGTCATCCGCGAGACGCCGAGCTGCGTCGACGCGCGCGCGAAGTTCCAGCCGGAGGCCTCGAGCGCCGCGAGCAGCGCCTCGCGCTCCGACTCCAGCACGGCGCTCTTGAGCGTTCCGCCCGCGGGGCGCGCCGCGGCCGGCGGCCCGGATCGCTCGAGCCCGAGATCGCTCGCGCTGATCCGCGGGCCCGGAGCGGTCGCGGCGGCCCGCAGGATCACGTTCTTCAGCTCCCGGACGTTCCCGGGCCAGGGGTGATCGCGCAGCGCGTCGAGCGCGTCCGGCCCGAGCTCCAGGTCGCGCCGCCCCACCTCCGCCTCCGCCTCGCAGAGGAACACCCGGGCGAGCAGCGCGACGTCGTCGCCGCGCTCGCGCAGCGGCGGCACCGGGATCGTGAGGACGGCGAGCCGGTAGTAGAGATCGCGCCGGAAGCGCCCGGCGCGGATCTCTTCGTCGAGCCGCTTGTTGCACGCGGCCACGACGCGGACGTCCACCGGCCGCGTCGCGCTGCCGCCGACCCTCACGACCTCGCGCTCCTGGAGCACGCGCAGGAGCGCCGTCTGCGCCTGCGGCGGCAGCTCGCTCACCTCGTCGAGGAAGAGCGTGCCGCCGCCGGCGTCCTCGAAACGGCCCGGGCTCCCCTCCCGGCGCGCGCCCGTGAACGTCCCCGGCTCGTACCCGAAGAGCTCCGTCTCGACGAGCTGCGCCGGGATGGACCCGCAGTTCACCGCGACGAAGGGTCCGCCGCAGCGGCTGCCCGCGCCGTGGATGGCGTGCGCGAAGAGCTCCTTGCCCGTCCCGGAGTCACCGCACACGACGACCGGCAGGTCGTTGCGCGAGGCCGTCCGGGCGAGCTCGAGCGCGCGCCGCAGCGGCTCGGAGGCGCCCTGGATGCGCAGGAAGTCATAGCGCGCCGAGGGGCGTGCAGCGCGGCCGCGCTGGGCGGGCGCGTCCGGACGCACGCGCAGGACCGCGCCGACCGTCGCGCCGTCGTAGCGCACCGGCGAGACCAGGAGCGAGCGCCCCTCCGGCGTCTCGACGCGGACGTCGGCGTCGAGCCCGGCCGGTTGCGCGTGCAGCGCCGCGGCGAGCGTGTCGCGCGTGCGCTGCGTGAGCGCTCCCCCCTCGACGAGGTGCCTTCGGCCGGCGGCGTCGTTCGCCCCGACGACGCGCCCGCGCGTGTCCACCGCCACCAGGGCGTCTCCGCTCTCCTGCGCGGTGCGCAGCGCGTAGCGCACGACCTCGTCTCGCACCGAGAATGCGGCCCGGAGCCGCTCCTCGATCGCGCGCGCGATCGCCTTGGCGACGAGGAGGGCGTGGCGGCGCTGGACCTCCCACGGACCGGTGATGTCCACCACGCCGACGGGCCTCCCGTCGCCCGGCGCGAGGACCGGCGCGGCGGCGCAGCTCCACGGGTGCCACGCGGAGACGAAGTGCTCCGAGGCGAAGACCTCGACGGGCCTGGCCTCGGCGAGGGCGGTGCCCGGCCCGTTCGTGCCCGCGACCTCCTCCGTCCAGCGCGCACCGGGGCGGAAGTCGATGTCGTGGACCTGCTCCACGATCCGCGCGTCTCCGTCGACGGAGAGCATCCAGCCCTCGCCGTCGAGGTAGGCGAGGACGGTGTCGTGCATGCCGAGCCGCTGCGCGAAGTCGGCGAGGACGGGGGTCGCGAGCCGGAACACCTCGTCGTGCTCGCACCGGGCGGCGAGGTCGTCCGGCCCGAGGATGCGCCCCGCGCGCGTGATGGCGGGGTCCACGTGGTGGGTGTCGCGCGCGCGCCGCCATGAGCGCGTGATGTCGTCGCCGATGCCCTCGGGCTCGAGCCCCTCCTCGACGTAGGCGCGCCAGGCGCGGTCGACGATGCGCCGCCGCTCGAGGCGCGGCATCACGGGGCGAAAGTGCCGGATCGGTGCCACGGTCAGCTGCCTCCCTGCGCGGTCATCCCGGCGATCCCCGACATGCGAGCTTCGCCATTCCGGGTCAGCCTCCGATCACGGCCAGCGACGACGTGGTTCCGAACGACCCCTCGCGCAGCAGGTGCGAAGGCGGCTTGGCGTCGACGGAGGCAAGGATGAGCTCCATCAAGGCACGTCGGTGATGGTCGGCCTGGAGATAGGCGCGCAGCGGAATCGGCCGGTCGCCGAAGAGGCAGAGGTGCAGGTCTCCGGTCGAGGAGACGCGGACCCGGTTGCACGTCTCGCAGAAGCCGGGCGAGTACGGCGCGATGAGCCCCGTCTTGCCCGCGTGCTCGGGGTGGCCGAAGGTGATCGCGGGGCCGTCGCTCTCGTCGCGCGCGAGCTGCGTCCAGCCGCGCTCCTCGAGCTTGCGCCGGATCGCCTCCGCGGCCACGTGGTGCTTCGCGAAGAACTCGCCGTTGTCGCGCGTCTGCATGAGCTCGATGAAGCGGACGGTCAGGGGAACGCGGCGCGTCCAGTCCAGGAAGCGGTCGAGCTCCAGGTCGTCCATCCCGGCGAGGAGCACGGCGTTCACCTTCACCGAGGGCGTCCCCGCGGCGAGCGCCGCCTCGACGCCCGCCACGACGCGGTCGAGGCGCCCGTGGCCGGTGACGCGGGCGAACCGCTCGGGGTCGAGGCTGTCCACGCTGACGTTCAAGGAGGAGAGCCCGGCCTCGCGCAGCTCGGCGGCGATCGCGGCGAGCCGGTAACCGTTCGTCGTCAGCCCGATCCGGCGCACGCCGGGGACCGCCGAGATGACGCGCACGATGTCCGTGATCTCGGAGCGGAGCGTGGGCTCGCCGCCCGTGAGCCTCACCTTCCACACGCCGAGGGCGGCGAACGCGCGCACGAGCCGCTCGATCTCGCCGACCGTGAGCGGCTTCTCGCCCGCGTCCTTGGGGCAGCCGTCCGGCAGGCAGTAGGCGCACCGGAAGTTGCAGCGGTCGGTGACCGAGAGCCTGAGGTACTGGAGCTGGCGCCCGAGCGCGTCCTTCATGCTGGACATGGCGTTCCCCTCACTCGACGACACGGCGGTGCCGGAAGGACCACTTGCGGATCGTCTTGGGCAGGTGGCTGCCGGCGGCGCCGATGGCGAGCGCCGCCCCCGTGGCGACGCGGCCGCTCCCGCCGACGAGGAGGAGGGCGACGGCGCCGTGCAGGAGGGTCGTGACGCCTCGGCCCTGGTAGATCCAGTGACGGCTGTGGCTCGCCTCGATGGCGGCGAGCGCGGCGCCCGTCGCGACGGTGAGCACGCCCCACA
>DASWDS010000255.1:0-10771 GCA_036395165.1 Anaeromyxobacteraceae bacterium
CCTCGCGAGCCTGGTCGAGCACGGGGCGTCGGACCTGCACCTCGCGTCGGACGGCGTCCCGGCGCTCCGGGTGGACGGCGACGTGACGCGGCTCGAGGACTACGGCGTCGTCCCGGCGCAGCGGCTCGCGGATCTGCTCTGGTCGATCGCGCCTGCGCGCAACCGCGAGGAGTGGCAGGGCTCGCACGACACCGACTTCGCGCACGAGACGCCCCTCGGCCGCTTCCGCGCGAACGTCTTCGCCGATCGCAAGGGGATCGGCGCCGTGTTCCGCCTCATCCCCAACGACATCATGACCGCCGAGGCGATGGGGCTGCCGCCGGCGGTGGTCGACCTCTGCGGTCTCACGAAGGGCCTCGTCCTCGTGACGGGCCCGACGGGCTCCGGCAAGTCCACCACCCTCGCGGCGCTCATCGACTACGTCAACCGGACCCGCGACGACCACGTCATCACGATCGAGGATCCCATCGAGTTCGTGCACGCGAACAAGCGCTGCATCGTGAACCAGCGCGAGGTCGGGACGCACACGGAGTCGTTCAAGCGCGCGCTGCGCGCCGCGCTCCGCGAGGACCCCGACGTCATCCTGGTGGGCGAGCTGCGCGATCTCGAGACCATCGCCATCGCCATCGAGACCGCCGAGACGGGCCACCTCGTCTTCGGCACGCTGCACACGAACACCGCCCCGTCCACCGTCGACCGCATCATCGATCAGTTCCCGCACGAGCGGCAGGAGCAGATCCGGATGATGGTCTCCGAGTCGCTCAAGGGCGTCATCTCGCAGACGCTGTGCAAGCGCATCGGCGGGGGGCGGGCGGCGGCGCACGAGGTGCTGCTCTGCACGGCGAGCGTCGCGAACCTCATCCGCGAGGGGAAGACGTTCCAGATCCCCTCGGTCATGCAGACGTCCCGCGGCATGGGCATGATGACGCTCAACGACGCGCTCCTCGATCTCGTGAAGCGCCGGGTCGTCGAGCCGGCGGAGGCGTACAAGAAGGCGGCGGCGAAGGCCGAGCTGAAGAGCCTGCTCGAGCGCGCCGGGTTTCCGCTCCCGGGCGCCGCGAAGCAGGAGCCCGGCGCTGCTCCCGCGGCGCCGCGAGCCTGACGATATGAGGCAGGCGCTCGGAAGGAGGCGGCCAGAGCACCGCGCCGGGCGCCCCGACGGAAACGCCGCCTCGCGATGGGCGTGCGTCGGGCCGGGCAGCCGAGTATCGATGGCGCCATGCGGTGGGCCTCGACGCTCTCGCGCCGCCCTGACGCGGCCGACGCCTTCGCCGAGTGCGTCGAGCCGATCGGCGCGCAGCTGCGCGGAGGCTCGCCCGACCTCGTCCTCGTCTTCGCCTCGCCGCACCACGCCGCGGGCGCCCAGCGGATGTCGGCGCTCGCGCGCCAACGCTTCCCCCGGGCGCTGCTCGTCGGCTGCACCGGTGGCGGCGTCATCGGGGACGCGCACGAGGTGGAGGAGGGGCCCGCCCTCTCGCTGACGGCGGCCGTCCTGCCCGGCGTCACCCTGACCGGCTTCCACGTCGACGCGACGTCCCTCCCTCCGCCCGAGGCCGCGGCCGCGGAGTGGCGCGCCGTCGTCGGCGTGGAGGCGGAGCGCGAGCCGAAGCTCCTGCTCCTCGGCGATCCCTTCACGCTCGACGCCTCGGCGCTCGTCTCCGGGCTCGACCGCGCCTACCCCGGTCTGCCGAAGTTCGGCGGGCTCGCGAGCGGCGGCCGCAGGCCCGGCGAGAACCGGCTCCTCCTCGGTGCGAGCGTGCACCGGAGCGGCGCGGTGGGGGTCGCCTTCTCGGGCGACGTCGCGGTGGACACCGTCATCGCCCAGGGCTGCCGCCCCATCGGCAAGCCCATGCTCGTGACCCGCTGCCAGAGCGGGCTCGTGCAGGAGCTCGAGCAGGGCAAGCCCCTTCGAGCTCTCACGGAGCTGTACGGCTCGCTCTCGAGCCGCGACCGGCAGCTCATGGAGACCTCGCTCTTCCTCGGGATCGACATGCGCGAGGACCGCGTCGAGTACGACCCGGGCGAGCTCCTGGTGCGGAACCTCGTCGGCGCGGACCAGGAGACCGGCGCGCTCGCCGTCGCCGCGGAGCTCCGTCCGATGCAGGTCGTCCAGTTCGTCCTGCGAGACGCGCGCACCGCCGAGGAGGACCTGCGGCGCATGCTCGAGCGGTGCCGCCGCGCGAAGGGCCGGGGCCGGCCGGCCGGGGCGCTGCTGTTCTCGTGCATGGGGCGCGGCGCCGGCCTCTTCGGCCGTCCCGATCACGACACCGCGCTCTTCGAGGAGAACCTCGGGCCGACGCCGCTCGGTGGCTTCTTCTGCAACGGGGAGATCGGCCCCGTCGGAGGCACGACCTTCCTCCACGGCTACACGAGCGCGTTCGCGCTCTTCGGGAGCGCGCATCCGGAGCCGGAGGTCCACGCCGCGAGGTGAGGGGACGCGCTGCGCCTGCGGTCAGGGCAGCCGCAGCACCGTGAACGCGAGCCAGCTCACGAGGGCGCCGACCACCGACATCGAGAGGCCCCAGATCAGCATGTTGCGGAAGAGGCGGTTCTTGTCCGCCTTCGGCCCCGCGTTGGCGATGAAGACCGCGCCGGTGGTGGAGAGCGGCGAGAGGTCGACCACGAAGCCGCACACGATGATCGACGACACGAGCGCGAGCAGGTCGGTGCCTCCGAGCTGCTTCAGGAGGGGCGGCGCCATGGGGAGGAAGGCGGGCAGGATGACGCCCGTCGTGCTGGCGTAGGCCGACACGAGACCCGACCAGAAGCCCGCGACGAGGGTCACCGTGCCCACCGTGGACATCTTGGCGATGAGCTTCGCGAAGAGGTCGATGCCGCCGACGTTGGACATGAGGTTCACGAGCACGGTGACGCCCGTGACCATCAGGATCGTGTTCCAGGGCATGGCCTTGATGGCCTTGCCCTCGTCCACCGCCTTGAAGAGCGAGAGCACCGCGCCGATGAGGAAGGCGGTGAAGCCGATGTCGAGCTTGAAGAAGAGCGCCCCGATCCCGAGGATGAGGATGCCCGCCAGCGTCGCGACCTGGGACCGGTTGGGGGGCGCCACCTCGATGTTCCGCAAGGTCAGGCTCTGCGCCGGGGTGGCCTCGCGCCAGAGCTTGATCCCGCCGAACAGGAGGTATGCGAGGATCGTCACCGCCAGGTGGACGATGAACATGTTGAGCCACAGCACGCCACCCACGCCGGTGAGCCCTTGCTTGGCGAGGATGTTGGCCGAGATGATCCCCGGGGGCGCGAGCGGCGACATCGCGCCGGCCTGCGCGCCGTTGCCGACGACGAGGGCCATGAGGAGCGGGTTGATGCCGACCTCGTCCGCGAGCAGCATCGCAGCGGGCGCGAGCAGCGCCGAGGTGGTGATCTGGCCGGGGCCGAGCGCGGAGAGGGCGAACGCGACGAGGAAGAGCACGATGGGCAACAGGGCCGCCCGGCCGCGGACCGCCTTGACCGCATACCTCGACAGCTTCTCGAGGGTCCCGTTGGTCTGCGCGATGGAGAAGAGGTAGGTCGTGCCGGCGAGCAGGATGAGCAGGCTCGTCGGGTAGCCCTGGACGATCGCCGGGATCTTCACGTTCCCGAAGAAGCCGATGATCAGCGCGAGGCCGATGGAGAGCGTGCCGATGTTGAGCGGCGTGAAGCAGCTGATCAGGATGGCGATGAGCAGCGCGATCAGCGAGATGACGGGGACACTCACGGGTCTTTCCCCTCCGGGCAGGTAGCGGCGTCGTTCACGGCCAGGAGATCGTAGGTGGCCTCGGAGGCGCGACCGTGGAGGCCGCCGCGCTGGCGGCAAGCTCCATCGGACCGGCTCGGCGATGCTCGCACGCGACCTCTCGTCTGCGGCTCGCGCGGGCGCGGGCCGTGTGCTCGACCAATTGGCGAGTGCTGCGTCGCGCAGTGTGCGGTGCGCTCGGCGCGAATGCAACGAAAGAGCAAACGAGGGAAGGCGGTGTGAACGCGGGTGGTGGGGCGGGGGTGAATATCGCCGGGCTGCGGATCGGGCCCTGCCGGTCCCGATTTCGAGCCTGGGGACCGCCGCCGCCCCGACGTCCCCCGTTCTTCCTCCGCCACCAGCCGCCCTGTCCCGAAGGCATGGCTCGTGCACTTCTGGACGCCCGGTGAAGCTCACCATGTCTTCGAGGCGGCTCGACTCTTCGCGCGACATCGCGTCCCGCTCCGCCGGAGCGCTGGGTTCGCGATGGTTATTGGCGGCGCACGTCATCGCCGACTCCATTGCCAGACCTTTGCACACATGGGGCGCCTAACCCTGAATTGCGCGCTTTCACGCGCTGGACGCAAATTTGTTCACCGGGAGAACAGCCATGGCGCGCCCTGACGGCTCCGCGACCGACTCGAACGCCGGGTTCGAGGGGGGAATCGCAGGGCTCGAGCTGGCCGACCTCATCCAGCTCAACGCACGAAACCGGTTCTCCGGCTGTTTCAAGATTCAACACGAGGAGAACCTGGGCCTGATCTTCTTCCGCGACGGCGAGATCATCCACGCGGAGCAGGGGCCGAAGGCCGGCGAGGAGGCGATCTGCGACATCCTCGGGTGGCCGAGGGGTCACTTCAGCGTCGAGCCCAACCTGGTCGCGGCACGGCGGACGATCCAGAAGAAGTGCGAGCACCTCCTCCTCGACGCGCACCGCGTCCTCGACGAGCGCCGCGCGCGGCGCGAGACCGTGGCGCCCCCACCGCCTCCGCTGCCAAGGCCGCCGACGGCCGGCGCGGCCGTGCAGGTCGTTCGCGGCCTCCCCGGCGTCGCCGACGCCGTCCTGTTGACGAAGGACGGCAAGCGGCAGGGCGAGGACGGCTACGAGGCCGAGGTGCTGGCCGGCCAGACGGTGTACCTCGCGATGGTCGCCGCGGAGCTGGGCGCGCTCTTCCAGGCCGGCGAGATGCGCGGCGGCTCGGTCCAGGGCTCGCGCCAGCACCTCCTGCTGTTCGCCACGAAGACCCACTACCTCGGCGTCTTCGCCCAGCCCGACCAGGAGCCCGCTGCTGTCGAGGCCGCCATCCGGGGCGCCCTGTCCAAGAGCCGGTGAGCCCGAGAGAGGTCTTCCCATGCAGGCATTGCTGAGTCAGCTCAACTCCGTCCCCGGGGTCATCGGCAGCTTGGTCTGCGACGACGACGGTCGCCTCGTCGCGCAGGCGTTCCCGCCGACGTTCGACGCGTCGAGGGTGCACGACGCCGCGGCCCTCCTGTCCGATCGGACGGCGGCGCTGGAGGGGGCGATGGGCACCGTCGGCCTCATCGATCTCCGTTACGCCGGCGCGCGCATCGTGGTGAAGTCGATGGAGGGCGCGCGGCTGCTCTTCCTGTGCGCGCCGTCCATCAACCTGCAGCTGCTCACGATGTCGGCGGCGGGCGCGGTGCGGAGAATCGAGAAGCTCACCGGGGAGCGCGCGCGACCCCGCGCGCCCGGCGGGGGCCGGCTCCACGCGATGGTCCAGCGCATCAACGCGCTCATCGAGCGGAGCGACCACGATCACTTCAAGCTGCGCGGCCAGATCGCGCTCAAGGCCGGTGTCTCGCTCGATCTCGTCGACGCGGACACGCCGGACGACCCGGCCACCCTCGAGAAGCTGAAGGCCGCGGCGAGCGCCGTCCTCGGCCAACCCGTCTAGCGGAGCAGACCGAACATGACCGTCTCGATTCGAGCCAAGCTCGTCCTCGCCATCCTCGTCGTCCTGGGCGCCTCGGGCGCCGCGAGCGCCGTGCTCGTCCGCGAGCTCTACATGCGCAGCGTCCGCGCGGCGTCCGAGGAGGCGCTGCGAGGCGCCTCCGCCGCGTACGATGACCTCGAGCGCAACGACATCGAGAGGCTCTCGACGGCGCTCGACGTGCTGGTCGCGAACCCGGCGCTGCGCGACGCGTTCGCTGCCCGCGATCGCGACCGGCTGCAGGCCATCGCCGCGCCCATCCACCTGGCGCTCAAGACGGACCACGGGATCGGCCACTGGAACTTCATCGAGCCCGAGTCGAAGAAGATGTTCCTGCGGGTGCACCTGCCGAACAAGTTCGGCGACCTCATCGAGCGCCAGGGCCTCGCGCGCGCGATGGCGCGCCAGGAGACCTCGTCCGGCAAGGAGCTCGGCAAGAGCGAGTTCGCGCTGCGGGTGGGACGCCCCTTCTTCATGGACGGCAAGGTCATCGGGTACATCGAGCTGGGCGAGGGCATCAACCACTTCCTCGGCCAGATGAAGGTGCAGACCGGCAACGACTTCGCGATGTTCATCTCGAAGCGCTTCATCGACGAGTCGGAGTGGGCGCGCACCCGCGGGACGCAGCGCAACACCTGGAAGGAGTGGCCGGACGCGGTGGTGGTGAACAGCACGACCCCCGACCAGATGGTGGACGAGGGCGCGTTCGGAGCGGCTGACGCGAGCAAGATCCTCGGCGAGGTGGAGAGCAACGGCTCCGCGTTCGCGCGCGGCGTCTTCCCCGTGCGCGACGCCTCCGGGACGGTGGTGGGCGGACTCGTCGTGCGCCACGACATCACCGGGCTCCGCACCGGCATGCGGGCGGGGCTGCTGCAGGCGCTCGGGTTCGAGATCGCGCTCGCGCTGGTGGCTTCGCTCCTCGTGTACCTCCTCGTCGACCGGCTCATCTTCCGCCGGCTCCGCGGGATGATGGCGACGATGCAGGATCTCTCGATCCGGCTCGCCGGCGGCGACTACGGCGTCGGCGCCGCCGTGCGGCCGACGCGCGACGACGAGATCGGCGGCTTCGAGAAGTTCTTCGCCGAGTTCCTCGGGCTGGTCGGGAACACGCTCCGCGGGCTGGCGGAGCGCCGGCAGCAGCGGCCCGCGAGCCGTCCGTGAAGCGTCGCCGCGCCGGCGGCGGACGAGTCATTCTCACGGGTGGATGGCGGAGCGGAGCTGCAGGACCGCTCCGCCGCGCTCGTGGCCGGGGCGGCCCTCCTCGGCGGTCCGGGGTGCGTCGCTCGTGACGTACTCGCGCGCGGTCGCGAGGAAGCGCTCCAGCTTCCGCGCGACCGTCCGCCGCGAGATGCCCAGCGCCGCCGCGACCTCGCCGGCGGTATGATGGGCCCTCCCGTGAGCGCGCGACGAGCTTTGGCCTCGAGGGGCCCCGAACGAGGTTGGGCGCGCAGGCTGCTCCCGCTGCTCGCGATCCTCGCGGGGGGCTGCGCCACGGCGGGGCCGCGGCCGAGGGCGGTCGTGCTGGCCCAGGCCGAGACCGGCACCGCTCTGCCGCGGCCTGGGCAGGTGGCATGGGCTCCCGACGGGAAGCGGCTCGCGCTCGTGCGGCCGGGCGGCGTCGTCCTGCTCGACCTGGAGACCGGCGCGCGGCGCGAGCTCGCCTCACGGGACGCCGTCAGCGTCGACTGGGCGCCGGCGGCGACGATCCTCGCCGTCGAGCGCGATGCCGACCGTGGCCACGTGGTGGACCTCGATCCCGCGACCGCGCAGCGCCGCGAGCTGCACTCCGGCCCCGGGCTCGCGTCGGCGCGCTGGCTCCACGGTGGCCCGGACTGGCTCGCGGTCGCGGGCGAGCTGAACGTGATGTCGTTCGGCACGGACGCGCGCCTCCGGCTCCTGCGGGCGGCCGCCGGCCTCGTGGACGTGCTCCACCAGTGGGCCGCCACGCTGCAGACGCGCGACCGGTCTTTGGACGTGGCGCTCGGGTGGGAGGCGGCGGCGCCGAACCCGGTCGATCACGGGATCGTCGTCCCGGAGCTCCACGCCCCGCCGCTCTTCAAGCCGTACCTGCGCTTCCTCTCGGTCGACCCATTCGACCCCGACCCCGTGGAGCTGTGCCGCGTGGAGGTCGGGCTCGCGAGCGTCTCGACGAGCTGGGCGCCCGAGGGCCGGCGGCTCGCCTTCGCCGCCGCCGACGGCACCCTGCGCGTGCTCCACCTCGACGGCCGTCGCGTCGAGACGCCCGCCGGGGCGGTTCGCGGCCGGCACCCGAGCTGGAGCCCGCGGGGGGACGTCCTGTTCCTGGGCGGCTGGCTCGCCTCGCCCTCGGGCGCGCCGCTGCGCGAGCTCGTGCCCGGCGCCCGGGACTCGATCGGCGTCTGGTCGCCGGATGGGCGGAGGCTCGCGGTGCTCGACCGCGGCAAGCTCTTCGTGCTCGACGGCGTCGGCGGCGACGGGACGGGCGCGAGCGCCGCCGGACGCGCCCGGGCGAGCGAGGCGCTCTGGGTGCTCGGGTCGCTGAGGCACGAGGGCCTCGTCGAACGGGGCCCCTATCGCGAGCGGCGGGAACGCCTGCGCAAGGAAGCGAAGGAGGTGGAGCGGTGACGGGAGCGCTCGGGATGGCGGTGGCGCTGCTCGCGGCCGGCGCCCAGCCGGCGGCGCAGCGCGGGGACGCGGGGACGTGCCTCCCGTGCCACGAGGAGAAGACGCCGGGCGCGGTGGCGGTGTGGAGGGCGTCGGCGCACGCGCGCGCCCAGGTCCCGGTGGGCTGCGCCGACTGCCACGGCGACGCGGCCCGGAACCACGCGCCATTCCCGGCCGGGTCCCGGGTCAGGGTGGACGCCGCCGTCTGCGGGAAGTGCCACGCGAAGGCCACCGCCGAGCACGCGGCGAGCGCCCACGGCAAGGGGCTCCGCGCCGGGCGCGGGTGCACCCGGCACCAGGCGTCGTCCGGCCCCGAGTGCGCGCTCTGCCACGAGGCGGGCAGCGCGCGGCTGCGGATCGACTCCGAGTGCGCGCGCTTCCTGACCCAGTCGCCCGCCATGCAGCGTCAGGGCTGCAACGCCTGCCACGACGTGGAGCGGCGCTGCGACACCTGCCACGGCGCCCACCGTACCGCCGCCGCGGCGGCGGGCGATCCGCTCACCTGCGCCACCTGCCACATGGGGCCCGATCACCCGCAGTACGAGATGTGGAAGACGTCGCGCCACGGCGCGCTCCACGCAGTGGGCGGGGCCGGCAGCGGGCCCGACTGCGCCACCTGCCACATGCCGGGCGGCACCCACGACGTGAGCAGGGGGGTCAGCATGGGCCTGGCGGGCCAGCCCTTCCCGCCGGAGCGGCGCGACCGCGAGCGGGAGCGCATGCTCGACGTGTGCGCGCGCTGCCACGCGCGCGGGTTCGCGGCGCGCCAGCTCGCGGATGGCGACGCCGTGCAGAAGGAGGCGAAGACGCTCGTCGACGAGGGCGCCGCCATCGTGAAGCGGCTGGACGCGCTCGGCCTCCTCGACCCCGCGCCGTCGTCGCGGCCGCCGCACCCGCTCTCCGGGCAGCGCCTCGAGCTCGGACCGCAGATGCTCTACGAGGACCTCTCCCGCGCCGAGGCCATCTTCTTCCGGATGAAGAAGTACCACTACGTGACGGCCTACAAGGGCGTCTTCCACCAGAACCCCGACTACGCTCACTGGTACGGCAACGCGGCGCTGAAGCTGGCCCTGTCGGAGCTGAAGAGCGAGGCGGCCCTGCTCGGGAAGCTGAAGCTGCTCGAGGAGCGCCTCGGCGAGGGCGCCGCGCGCGCCGGCCCGGCCGCGGAGGACCCGTTGCGGCGGGAGCTGCGCGAGCTCCGCGAGCGGCGCCTCCGCGGCGAGATCGACCCGGCCGCGCTGGAGCGCCGCCAGCGCGAGCTCCTGGAGCGCGCGGGCGGCGGGGAGGGCGCGCCGCCGCCGGCGCCCGCGAGGTGATCCTGCCTGTCACCGTCAGGCGGCGAGCGCCGCCCGGCCCCTCGGCTTCTCGCCCGGAGCGCCCGCCCCATCCGCCGCCCCGAGGTCGTGGACCCGCCGGGCGCGGCGGTCGCGCCGCCACAGGTAGACGACCGCCGCCACCAGGACGGCGGGGAACACGAACGGCATCATCGCCGTCACGAAGACGAGCCCGCCGACCGCGACCGCGGCCAGCATCGACACCACCGCGAGCGCCTCTGCCTTCAGCTTCTGCACCGCATCCTCCTTGCCCGTGTGCTCCTGCATGGTGCACGAGCGAGATCCCGAGGGGTCCACGCAAGAACGGATGGTCCATCACCGGAGCTGATGGCTGGCGACACGCGGCTCGGGAGATCGTATGGTCCACCCGGTGGGCGCGATCGATCCCCGAAAGCTCGAGACCTTCCGCGTCGTCGCCCAGACCGGAAAGATCTCGACCGCCGCGAAGCTCCTGCACCTCTCGCAGCCGGCGGTGACGGCGCAGATCCGCGCGCTCGAGGAGGAGTGCGGCCGCGCGCTGCTGCAGCGCACCTCGAAGGGCGTGACGCCGAACGCCTGGGGCCTGCGCGTGCTCGACGCGGCGAAGCAGGTCCACGACGTGCTCACGGAGGTGGAGAGCGCGGTCCGGGACGAGCCCGAGCTGGACGAGGAGGTGGTCCTCGCCGCCAGCATGACGACCTCCGCCTACGTCGTCCCGATGCTCCTCGCCGGCTTCCGCGCCATGCACGGGCCCGTCCCGTTCCGCGTCCAGGTGAGCAACACGGCGCGCGTCCTCGACTGGGTGGCCGACGGACGCGTGCCGCTCGGGCTCGTCGAGGGGCGAGCGCGGTCGCCCCGCGTCCACCTCGAGCGCTACCTCGACGACGAGCTCGTCCCGGTCGTCGGGAGCAACGCGCCGGAGTTCCGCGGCATCTCGCGCGCGGCCGACCTCACGAAGGTCCCGGTCCTGCTGCGCGAGCCCGGGATCGAGCACGCCGTGGTCGAGGAGGCGCTCGCGCGCGTGCTGGGCGGCCGCCGCGTGCTCCGGCCGGAGCTGCAGCTCGGGTCGAACCAGTCGGTCAAGATGGCCGCCGTGGCGGGGCTCGGCGTCGCCTTCGTGTCGCGCTGGAGCG
>DASWDS010000256.1:0-4743 GCA_036395165.1 Anaeromyxobacteraceae bacterium
CGCGCGTGAGGGACGCGTACGCCGAGAGCACCTCGCGGCAGGCCGCGTCGCCGATGGCATGGACGGCTGGCTGGAACCCCGCCCTCGCCACGCGCGCGATGCGGGCCCGCAGCGCCTCGGGCGCGAGCAGCTCGAGGCCGCGGTTCCCGGGATCGTCGGCGTAGCCGTCGAGGAGCGCCGCGCCGCGGCTCCCGAGGGCGCCGTCGGCGAAGAGCTTCACGGCGCGCACCTCGAGACGCCCGATGCTCGGCGCGCCCGCCCAGCGCGCCAGCTCGGCGGCGAGCGAGCCCTCCGGCTGCGAGCCGTCGATCATGGCGTAGACGCGGAGGGGCAGCCGGTCCGCCGCCGCGAGACGGCCGTAGGCGCGCAGCACCGACGACGTGCAGCCCGCGTCGTGGACGGCGGTCAGCCCGAGCTGCGCCAGGTGGAAGAGCCCGGCCTCGATGAGCCGGTCCACCTCGCCGCCCGAAGGGTGCGGGACGCAGTCGAGCACGAGGTCCTGGGCACGATCGACGAGGATGCCGGTGGGCCAGCCGCGGTCGTCCCGCACGATGCGGCCGCCCGGCGGATCGCGCGTGTCGGGGCCGATGCCGGCGAGCGCCATCGCGCGCGCGTTCACCCACGTGGCGTGACCATCCACGCGCTCCAGGGCCACCGGGTGCTCGGAGACCGCTTCGGTCAGGGTACGTTCCGACGGCAGCGCATGGCCCGGCCAGCGGTTCTCGTCCCAGCCGCGGCCGCGCACCCACGTGCCCGGCCGCACCGTGCCGGCGCGCTCCGCGGCGCGGGCCGCACACGCGCGCTCGTCTTCGGCGCCGCCGCAGCGCACCCCCTCGAGCGCGCGGGCGTACAGCACCACGTGCCCGTGCGCGTCGGCCAGCCCCGGGACGGCGCAGCCCTTCCCGGCGTCGAGGTGGCGCGCCCCGGGCCGGGCCTCGCGGCGGCACTCGGCGACGCCGCCGAGGCGGACGACGCGCCCGTCGCGCGCGAGGAGCGCCTCTGCGCGCGGTCGAGCCGGATCGAGCGTGTGGATCGTGCCGGTGACGAGGAGGTCGGGCGTGGACATGGGCGGGATCCTAGCCCGCCCCGTCCACGGCGTCAGGCGGGCTCAATGACCCACCACGATTCGGAAACAGTCAACGATGGAAGCGAGCCCGCCGGGGCGCTGCTGGGGAACCGGCGAAGCCGGGCCCAGCAGCGCACGGGACCCGGCCAGCAGGGGTGGGGCCCAGGCCAGCTTTGCTGGACGGGGCGGGGGCGCAGCCCCCGTTCGATCATCAGGCGCTGCTGGGGAACCGGCGAAGCCGGGCCCAGCAGCGCACGGGACCCGGCCTACGGGGTGGGGCGGCGATCGAAGCGCAGGCGCAGGGCGCCTGCACCAGCTTTGCTGGACGGGGCGGGGGCGCAGCCCCCGTTCGATCATCAGGCCGGCCCGATGCCCGGCGCGGCGCGGTCGGTCCGCTCCCAGGCGGCGCGCTGCGTGCCCCGGACGAAGCGCCAGAAACCGACCGCGAGCGCGGCGTTCATCGTGACGAAGTACCAGGCGGCGGAGGCGGGACGGCGCAGCGGCCCTCCGAGCCCGACCCGCCCAGCGAGGGCGAGCCCGTAACACGCGAGCTGCGCGGCGAGGAGCACGGCCGCGAGCGCGCCGCCCCGCGCGGCGAGCGGGAACGAGAGGAGCAGCGCGACGAGGAGGAAGAGCGGCGCGAGCCAGCGCAACAGCTTGTGCGAGACGAAGGCGAAGTGGAGGAACCCGGTGCGAGGATCGAGCACGTCCGGGACGAGCGCGAGCGACTGCCAGTTCCCGGCGCCGATGCGGGCGCGCCGCCCGAACTCGCGGTCCAGGTCCTCGGTCGTCTCCTCGTACGCGACCGCCTCGGCCTCGAACGGGATCTTCCAGCCGCGCGCGGCGATCTGGATCGGCACGACGAAGTCGTCGGTGATGGTCGTCTCGCGCAGCGGCCGGAAGAGGAGCCGCCGCACGGCGTACAGCCCGCCGTTCGCGCCGAGCACGCAGCCCTGCTTGCCCTCGTAGTACTTGAGGACCGTCTCGAGCTTCCAGTACAGGCTCTCCTCGTAATCGCGCTTCACGCGATTGTAGAGGCGCAGGCGCCCGACCACGGCTCCCACCGCGGGATCGTGGAAGTGGCGCGCCAGCGCCTTCGCGGCCCCCTTGTCGAGCATGACGTTCGCGTCCGTCAGGAGGACGACGTCGCCCTTGGCGCGCGGGACGAGGCGCGAGAGGACCGTCGCCTTCCCGCAGCGCGCCGCCTCGACGACGGTGACGCGCGCGTCGCCGCTCGCGCGCGCCAGCTCGGCCGTGCGATCGGTGCAGCCGTCGCACCCCACCAGCACCTCCAGCCGATCCGGGGGGTAGTCGAGCGCGAGGCAGTTCTCGAGCTTCTGGCGGATGCAGCTCTCCTCGTCGTGAGCCGCGAAGACGACGGTCAAGGTGGGCCAGCGGTCTTCGCGCCGGCGGACGCGCCGATCGGGACCGCCCATGACGAACCGCACACCCTCGAGCGCCTCGCGGAAGCCGGCCCACGCGGCGAGGACGAGGGCGTAACCGAAGTAGGTGTAGACGATGAGGCCCAGGCACACGAGGACCAGGAGTTCCATGCGCCCGTGCTGAGCAAGGCGCGCGCCAGCACGTCACGCGCCGTGGAGCGCCGTCGCCTGGGTAATCGTTTTCCCGTGAGCGGTCGCGCCGTTCATGCTCGCGGCGGCGCCGCGGGAACCGTCAGGCCCGGGCGGGACGGCGGCATCAGCAGCGACTGGCCCTCCGCGCGGCGGCGCAGGGCCGAAGACTGCCGGCTCGCGAGGATGCGCCAGCCGATCACGGCGAGAGCGATGGCGACGATCAGCACCAGCGGGATGACCCATTTGAGCGCGGAGCTCGAGACGAGCTTCCCCGAGACGAGCCCCCGCGCTTGCGGGCGGGTGATCACGGGTCTCGGGGTGGACGGTGGCGTTGCCTCGGCGGTCGGGAACGTGACCTTCCGGATGGGTCGGCCATCCGCGGTGCGCTGCGGCTCCACGGGCGCCGCCTCTGGCGGGGGAACGCCTGCGGGCGCCGACCTCGCGGAGTCGGGCCGCGAGGCGGGCGAGGCCGGCGCGGACGGAACGGTCGCCTGAGGACTTGCTGACGGAGGCGGTGCAGGCGCAGGTCCGGGTCGCGGCGGCTCCGGCGAGGCCGGGGCGTCG
The DNA here is from genome assembly GCA_036395165.1 of Anaeromyxobacteraceae bacterium. Classification (GTDB taxonomy): domain Bacteria; phylum Myxococcota; class Myxococcia; order Myxococcales; family Anaeromyxobacteraceae; genus Anaeromyxobacter_A. The sequence goes on from DASWDS010000256.1 coordinate 3,205, forward strand.
GCCGGCGTCGCCGTCGCGCTCGCCGGGTAGGCGGTGAAGACGAACTGGCACTTGCTGCACTGGACGGGCGCGCCCTGAGGCGGCAGGAGCTTCTCATCCAGCTCGTAGACCGTGGTGCATTTGTCGCAGCGGATGAGCACGCGTCCTCCCCAAGGCGGCCGGCGGAGGATAGCTCGACTCGGGGATCTCGCCTATGGCCCGGACGCGAGATGTAGGCGAGCGCGGGCCAGGCGGGCTGGGCCGATGCCGCGGACCCGGATGAGTGCATCGACCGTCGCGAACGGCCCGCGTCGCGCCCGGTCGGCGACCACCTCGACCGCCAGCCTCGCCGAAAGTCCCGGGACCGACGCGAGATCCTCCGGCGTGGCGGCGTTCAGCTCGATCGGGATGCCCACGAGCAAGCGCTCGCGTCCCGTCAGCTCGCGCGTCGGGCCCGGGTCCGCCGCGCAGCCGATCCAGTGCCGCGGCGCGGACCCCCTCCCCTCCGGCGCGCATGGGCGCGGCGCGCTGGGATGCGATGCAACCGTCCGAAACGCCATGGGGACGAGGGTGAGGAGCAGGAGCGCGAGGATCGCGATGCGGCGGGGCATCTGAACCGGAGCAGCAAACCGCGCGCCTGGATCGGCGCGCCCTCACCTGCCGCTGCCCGCGCGAGGCGGCACGTCGTCCTTCACGAGCTTGTACTCGATCGCGTCCACGAGCGACTGGCAGCAGGCGTCGAGCAGGTTGTCCGAGACTCCGGCCGTGCCCCAGCGGTCGCGCCCGTCCGCGCTCTCGATGAGCACCCGTACGGCGCCGGCGGTGCCGACGCCGGATGACAGGTTCCGGGAGCGCGACTGGACGAGCTGCATGTCCGCGAGCTCGGGGTAGTGGTGCTCGAGGGCGCTCCGGAGCGCGCGATCGAGCGCGTTCACGGGGCCGACGCCCATGGCCGCCGTGTGCAGGTGCTCGCGTCCGACCGCGACCTGCACGGTCGCCTCGGTGAAGCCCCTCCCGTCGCGGTGTACGTCGATGACGCGGTAGGCGAGCACCTTGAAGTACTGGCGCCGCCGCCCCCCGAGCGCGCGCAGGAGGAGCTCGAAGCTCGCCTCGGCGCCCTCGTAGCGGAAGCCGCGCTTCTCCCACGCCGCGAGCCGTGTCAGCACCTGGCGCGCCTCGCGCTCGCCGCGCGCCGGTAAGCCGAGCGCCCGCGCGACCCGCAGCGCGCCCGGGTGGCCCCGCTCGTCCGCCATCGCAGCCTCGACGCGATTTCCCACCGCCTCCGGGTCGACGTGGGGCGCCGCCCCGCCCTTCGCGGCGGCGAACGCGTCGCGTCCGACGTAGGGCTGGTCGCGCGGGGCCTCGCGATCCGCGAGCTCGGCGACGAAGTGCGCGAGCGACGAGAGCCGCTTCAGCTGCCCGGGCGCGAGCGCCTCGTGCCCCATCTTCAGCTCGAGCGCGGCCGCGATGGCGATGAGATCGGCCGCGCCGCAGCGCTCGCCGTAGCCGTTCACCGTGGCGGCGACGATGGCGGCGCCCTTCCCCACCGCCGCCAGGCTG
>DASWDS010000257.1:0-2806 GCA_036395165.1 Anaeromyxobacteraceae bacterium
CCGCGGTGGCGCGCCAGACGGGCGCCGAGGTCGTCGTCCCGCCCTCGCCCGGCACCGTGGGCGCGTTCGGGATCGCGCTCCTCGCGCGCGAGGCGCTCGCCGCCGGCGCCGCGCTCGACCCCGCGCGCTTCCTCGACGCGCGCGTCGACAAGAAGGACACCTTCGTCTGCAAGTCCACGACGGGCTGCGGCGGCGCCGGCAACTCGTGCCGCATCGACCGGCTCAAGACGGTGGTCGAGGGCCAGCGCCAGGCCTTCACCTGGGGCGGCGCGTGCTCCCTCTACGACAAGGGGACGCGCCAGCGGAAGCTCCCCGACGGCGCGCCCGACCCCTTCCGGGCGCGCTCCGAGGCGGTCGAGGCGCTCCTCGCGCGGCTCGGAAAGGAGGACGTCCCGGCGAAGCGCGTCGCGCTCGCCGAGGCGTTCCAGCTCAAGACGCTCTTCCCCTACTTCGCGACGCTCTTCCGCGCGCTCGGGCTCGACCTCGAGGTGGTTCGGCCCGACGGGCGCGAGGCGCTCCGCCGCGGCATCGAGGCGGCGCACATCCCGTTCTGCGCCCCGATGCAGCAGTTCCACGGCATCGCCGGCGCGATGGCGGACACGCGCGCCGACTTCCTGTTCCTGCCGATGCTCCGCGACCTCCCGCCGGTGAAGGACGAGAAGCACACCTGGCTCTGTCCCATCGTGCAGGGCGCGGTGGACGTGGTCGGGCTCGACCTCGCCGCCAGGCTCGACGGCCGCGTCCTCTCTCCCGTGCTGCGCACCGGGCCGGAGGGCTTCCTCGAGTCCGATCGCTTCCTCGAGGCCATCGAGGCGCTCGCCGCGGACGTCGGCGTCGCCGACCGGAAGCGCGTCCGCCATGCGCACGCCCTCGCGCGCGAGGAGCAGCTCCGCTTCGAGCGCCGGCTGGTCGAGATCGGCGAGGCCGCCCTCGAGCGCTGCCGGAAGGACGGGCTCCTGCCGGTGGTCGTCCTCGGCCGCGCCTACACGATCCACGACGACGTCCTGAACTCGAACGTCCCGGTGCTGCTGCGCGAGCAGGGCGCCGTCGCGATCCCGGTCGACTGCTACCCGGTCGCCGACGAGGCGCCGCTCGTCCCCGGCGCGTTCTGGTCGTACACGCAGCGCATCCTGCGCGCCGCGCACGAGGTGCGCCGCTCGCCCGGCGTCTACTCGATCTTCACGAGCAACTACGCCTGCGGGCCGGACAGCTTCACGCTCCACCACTACGCGCGCCTCATGCAGGGGAAGCCCTTCGCCATCATCGAGACCGACGGCCACGCCGGCGACGCGGGGACGAAGACGCGCGTCGAGGCGTTCCTCCACTGCGTGCGCGAGGACCTCCGCTCGGAGGCGAGCGCCGCCGCCGAGCCCGTCCCGCTGCTCGCGCTGGGCGCGCAGACGCTCCCGGCGATCGCGGCGGCCGGGAGCCGCGTGCTCGTCCCGCCCATGGGCCCCGAGGCGGAGGCGCTCGCCGCGGCGATGCGCGGGTACGGCGTCGAGGCCGAGGTCCTGCCGCGCGCGACCGCGGACACGATCCGCCTCGGCCGCAGGCACACGAGCGGCAAGGAATGCCTGCCCATGACGGTGACGCTCGGCTCGGTGCTCGAGCGCGTCGAGGCGGAGCCCGGGCGGCGCTTCACCTTCTTCATGCCGGGGTCGAACGGGCCCTGCCGCTTCGGCATGTACCGGCAGCTCCACCAGATGGTGGTGGACCGGCTCGGCTACGGCGACCGCGTCGGCATCTGGTCGCCGCCCGACTCCGACTACTTCGAGGACGTGCCGCCGGGGCTCGGCGCCATCGTGCTCGCGGGGTGCACCGCCTTCGGTCTCCTCGAGGATGCCCTCCGCGACGCGCGCCCCGTCGAGCGGGCGCCGGGCGCCGCCCGGGTCCTCCGCGACCGCTACGGGCGCGCCCTCTCGGCCATGCTCGAGCGCGCCGCCGCGGGCGACCTCTCGGCGAAGAGCGTCCTCCTGGAGGTGACGTCGGGCCGGCTCTACGGCGTCACCGACCTCCTCACGCGCTACGCCCGCGAGATGGGCGCGGTGAAGGACCGGCGTCCCCATCCCACCGTGCTGCTCGTGGGCGAGATCTACGTCCGCTCCGATCCCGCCTCGAACGGCTGGGCCGCCGACGAGCTGGAGAAGCGCGGCGTTCGCGTCCGCATCGAGCCGGTGGTCGAGTACCTCCAGTACTCCGATCACGTGCAGCTCCGCCGCGGCGTGAAGCGCGGCTTCAAGGCCGAGCTGAAGAGCCGCATCCGGCGTCGAATGGTGGACGCCGTGCAGCGCGCGGTGTCGCGTGGGATGGGCTGGCCGCACCACTCGCCCATCGCCGAGGTGGCGCGGCAGGGGTCGGAGTACCTGCGCCAGGATCTCGAGCACGAGGCGGTGCTCGCGCTCGGCCTCAGCACGCAGGGCTGGCGCTCGGGCCGGCTCGACGGCGTCGTGTGCGTCGGGCCGCTCGAGTGCATGCCGAACAAGCTCGTCGAGGCGCAGCTCGTGCACGTCGCGCGGCGGGAGGGGCTCGTCTCACTGACGCTGTCGCTGAACGGCGACCCGATCGATCCCGAGGTGCTGGACGAGTTCGCGTACGAGGTGCGGGAGCGGTTCCGGGCGCGCCACGGCGCGGTCGCGTGACGGCGGCGCGCGGACTACCGGAAGCTACCGTCCGCGCCCGGCGATCGCCGCCTCGCGCGCGGCGCCGTGATCGGCGACGAGCCGGTCGTACTCGCCGTGGATGAGCGGCGAGGCGACGATGAAATCGGCGGTGGCCCGGTTGCAGGCGACCGGGATGTTGTAGAGGA
>DASWDS010000258.1:0-4346 GCA_036395165.1 Anaeromyxobacteraceae bacterium
CGCGACGACCGTGCTGGGGAGCCCGCCGGGCGCCGGTCCGCCGTCGAGGACGCCGTCGATCCGCGCGACGAGCTCGGCCGAGAGCGCGGCTGCGCTGGACGGGGGCGGCTCGCCCGAGACGTTGGCGCTCGTGGAGACGAGCGCACCCCCGGCCTCGCGGGCGAGGGCGCGCGCGACCTCGCTCGCCGGGATGCGCACGCCGACCGTCGCGCCGCCGGCCGTGATCGCCGGGTGCAGCCCGGGCGCGGCCGGCAGGAGCAGCGTGAGCGGCCCGGGCCAGAAGCGCGCGGCGAGCTTCGCCGCCAGCGAATCCGCGAGCGACCCGACCGCCTCCACCTGCGCGCGGTCGGCGGCGATGAGCGGCAGGGGCTTCCCTTCCGGCCGGAGCTTCGCCGCGGCGAGCCGCGCGAGCGCGTCGCCGCGCGAGGCGAGCGCGCCGAGGCCGTAGAAGGTCTCGGTCGGATACGCGACGATGCCGCCCGCGCGGAGCAGCGCGGCGGCTCGGGCGATGCGGGCGGTCAGGTCGGGGATCGCGGGCGCCACGCCAGGACCTTAGCGCGCGCCCCTCCCCAGGATCACGGCCGGAATGGTCCGCAGCACGATCTTCAGGTCGTGCCAGAGCGACCAGTTGTCGATGTAGTGGAGGTCGAGCTCCATCCACTGCGCGAAGTCGATCTCGTTCCGTCCCGAGACCTGCCACGTGCAGGTGATGCCCGGCTTCACGCTGAGGCGGCGGCGTTGCCACCGCTTGTAGAGCTTCACCTCGGCCGGGATGGGCGGGCGCGGCCCGACGACGCTCATCTCCCCCCTGAGCACGTTCCAGAACTGAGGGAACTCGTCGAGCGAGGTCTTACGCAGGAACCGCCCGACCCGGGTGACACGCGGATCCGCGCGCATCTTGAAGACCGGGCCGTCCATCTCGTTGCGCTCCCTGATCTGCGCGAGCCTCGACTCCGCGTCCTGGCACATCGAGCGGAACTTGTAGAGCCAGAACTCGCGCCCGTTGAGGCCGATGCGGCGCTGCCGGAAGAACACCGGGCCGGGCGAATCGAGCTTGATGGCGACCGCCAGGGCGAGCAACGCTGGCGCGAGCAGGAGCAGCACGAGCGAGCTCACGGCGAGATCGAAGAGCCGCTTGCCGACGAGCGGCGCGCCCTCGGACGGCGCGCTCGCGAAGGCGAGGATGGGGATGCCCTCGACCTCTTCGAGCGTCATCTTCGAGATGCGGCTCGGAAAGAAGTTGAGGAGCACCTTCACGCCGACCCCCTGCTCCTCGCACAGCGAGAGCGCGCGGTCGATCTCGTCCAGCCGCTCGCGCGGCACCCCGAAGATCACCTCGTCGAGGACGTGGGCCTCGAGGATGTCCCCGATGTCCGAGAGGCGGCCCAGCACCCTCGCGCCGGGCGGCGCGCTCGCGCCCTCCTCGAGGACGTAGCCGGCGAACGTGTACCCCCACTCCTTGTGGGCGGCGACGGCGTCCACGACGCCCTCCGCCATCTCGCCGGATCCGACGACCGCGAACGCGCGGGTGTTGTACCCGCGCCTCCGGGCAGCGTGCGCGGCGACCCGCACCATGATCCGGTTCGCGACGAGCAGCGCGAACGCGACGGCGTAGTAGAGGCCGAAGAAGAGGCGGGACAGCTCCCGCTGCTTCCAGACGAACTGGCCGGCGGCCATGATCACCGCGAGCAAGAAGAAGGCGCGCGCGAGCCGGAAGAGCTCGGTGGCGATGCCCTGGGTGCGGTACGTGCCGTACAGCCCCGAGGTCCACGCGGAGAGCTGCCACACGAGGATCGACGCCGCGAAGAGCGGCCAGTACGTGGAGAGCGGGTACAGCCCGTCCTGCAGGACCTTGCCCGGCCCGCCGAGGACGTGGTCGCGAAGGTAGTACGCGATCGGGAAGGCGACGCCGAGCATCGCCATGTCGACGAAGCGCAGGCCGCCCGAGATGAGCCGAGCACGTTCCTTCAGCATGGCGGAGCCCCCGTACGTCCGTGTCCGCGCAGAGGCGCCAAGGTAGCACCGCGGTCGGGGTCCGCATGCCCCATGACCTTGGGTCCCCGGAGTCGCGACTCTACACCGCGGGCGGCGCGTGCGTATAGCAGAGACCCGCCAGCGAGGCGTGTGACCACGCCAGGCCGCCTCCTCGACACCGCTGGACGTCGAACGCCTCGCCGGAACCCGAACGACCGCGGGCCGAGCGCGGGCGCCGGCTGGCCTCCCTTGACGCTCCTTCGAAGCGCGTGTTACGCGCTCGCGCGTGCAGCCCGACACCTGGCTCGTGGTGGTGAACTGGAACGGAGCTGGGCTCCTGCCCCGCTGCCTCGCGTCGCTGACGCGCCTCTCGCGGCCCGCGCACGTGCTCGTCGTCGACAACGGCTCGACGGACGGCAGCGCCGAGGTGATGACCGCCTTCCCGCAGGTCGAGTGGCTCCCGCTCGGCAAGAACATCGGCTTCGCGGGCGGGAACAACGTGGGGATCCGCCGCGCGCTCGCGGCGGGCGCGCGCTGGGTCGGCATCGTCAACTCCGACGTCGAGGTCGAGCCGGACTGGCTCGACCGCCTCATCGAGGCGGGCGACGCGCACCCGGAGGTCGGCATCCTCGGCGGCATGCTGCTGTTCGGCGACAACCCGGACATGGTGAACTCGACCGGGCTCATCCTCGATCGCTTCGGCCGCGCGCGCGACCGCGACTTCAGCGCGCCGCTGCGCGACCTCGAGACGCAGGACGGGCCCGTCACCGGCATGACCGGCGGCGCCGCGCTCTTCCGCGCCGAGGCGCTGCGGCGCATCGGCCTCTTCGATCCCGCCTACTTCGCCTACTACGAGGACGTCGATCTCTCGCTGCGGGCGGCGACGCTCGGGATCAAGGCCTGGTACGTCTCGGCCGCGCGGGCGCTGCACGGGTACGGCAAGAGCTTCGGCACGGGCTCGCCGAAGCAGCGCTACCTGCTCGCGCGGAACCACATGCGGGCGATGGCGACGCACCTCCCCCTGCCGTGGGCCGTGGCCGTCGCGCCGCTGCTCACGTTCTTCCGGGCGGCGGTGAAGGCGCCGCTCGAGCTCGCGCGCGGCAAGCCCTCGCACGCGTCGGCGCACCTGCGCGCCGCCGGCGCGGGCGCGCTCGCGGCGCTCGAGGTCCTCGGCCGCCGCTTTCGGCACGAGAAGGGGCTGCCGAGGGGCTCGGATCCGTCCGCCGGGCCGCAGTAGTCAGGCGAGCAGCACGGCCGGCACCGCGCGCCTGCGCTTGCCGGAAGATCGGCTCTCTCAGGAATCGGGCGCCGGGAGCCACGCGGGTCCGAGTGAGCTCGTCCTCGTTTCCTCGGCTGGCTGGGCGACCACCGCGACCGCCTCGTCGGGGAAGAAGCGGTCCACGGCGCGCATGCTGGGCTCCCGGGCGAGCCGCGAGACAGAGAGGTTGCCGAACTCGCACCGCTCGACGAGGGTCAGCCCTTCGCTGGCAAGCTGGCGCTCGATGCCCCTCCGGCGCGAGCCCGGCCCACCGACGACGAGGAGCACCTCTCGAGCAAGGCCGAGATCGAGAGCGCCGGCATCCGCCGCTTCGTCCACCAGCGACACGCCGTCGCGAGCGAGTCGCCTCGAGGTGTGCGCAGCGTCCCTGAACGCCTCGGGGTCGTAGTAGTACGCGAGGGTCGGGTATTCCCACGGGGGCGACACGAGAACGCGTGCCGCTGGATGGGCGCGCAGCATCTCCGCCGCGTGCCGCCAATCGGGCAGCTCGGGGCGCCGTGCGGTGGCACCGAACCCGATGACTGGCACGGCGCACGCGAAGGCGGCCCCCATCAGCCGTGAGCGCCCCTGAGGCAGCGCCTGCACTGCGGCGGCCCAGAGCAGGACGAGCGCAGAGGTGGCGTAGAGCAAATACCGGGGGTGGAGGCAGCGGACGTAGAACGAGGCGCCGAAGGCGAGGAGCGCCGGGACCGAGCTCCACAGCACGAGGGGAGCCAGGAGCCGCCACTGGACTGGTCGCCCACGCGAGCGGGCGAGGGCGAACGCGAAGCCCGCCATGACGAGGAGCGCGGCGAGCCTGAACGTGCCGCGGCGGCCGCCCGCGCTCCAGCCGAGTCCCCGGCCGAGCTGTGGCAGCGTGGGCGCCGGCAGCCAGTCCATCTTGAGATACTGGCCGCCGAGGAGGATCGGGACGATCCACGCGATGAACACCGCTCCGATGACGGCGTGAGCGACTGCGAAGCGGCGGACCGAAGGCCATCCACGCCACGGCCAGACCAGCGCGATCCCCTGCGCGCCGATCGCGAAGACGGCGACGTAGTGCGTGAAGATCATGAGGCCGTTCATCGCCGCGACCGCAGCCCACGCACGCCGC
>DASWDS010000259.1:0-3111 GCA_036395165.1 Anaeromyxobacteraceae bacterium
GCAAACGCAGTTCTCGGCGAGTCAGAGCGATTTCCGGTCGAGCTGCGCTTTCGCGTAGCTCGACCTCAGCTGGGGGGAGCGAGCGCAGCTCCCCCCAGACCCCCCACCGCGGCGGTCGAAAAGGGCGAAACGTGAGTCTGACGGCGCGCCGAATCCGTTGCACGCCCGCACCCGCGGGCTAGCTTCCACGGATGCTGCCGCGCCGCACCGTCGCCGATCACGTCGGCGATCCACGCCACGCGGGCCCGCTGGAGGGCGCGGCCCTCGTCGGCGAGGCCGCCGGCGGCGACCGGCTCGTCGTCCGCGTCGGGCTCTGGCTCGACGAGCAGGGACGGATCGCGCGCGCCCGGTACCGCGCCACCACCTGCGCCTCGCTCATCGCCTACGCCGAGGCCGCCTGCGCGCTCGCGGAGGCGGGCGAGGACGTCTCGCTCGGTCCGGAGCGCGTCCGGCGGGCCGTCGCCGGCGTCCACCCCATTCACCACGACCGCGCCGAGCTGGTCGCGCTCGCGCTTTCGCGCGCGCTGGCACGGCGCCCTGTCGCACGAGGAGCCTCGACATGAACGTCGCGTACGTGTTCTCGACCCCCAACGCCTCCTACATCCTGGAGAAGATGATCGTCCCGCAGCTCGAAGAGGGGCGGCACGGCGCGACCGTGGTCGGCATGTTCTTCTTCGTCGACAACAACTACCTGCTCGTGCGCGGCAACCCCACCGGCGAGCGGCTCGCCCAGCTCTCGCGCAAGACGGGCATGCTGCTCATGGGCTGCGACCAGTGCTGCTACCAGCGGAGCATCGCCGACCGCCTCATCGAGGGCATCCCGATCGGCTGCTTCCCCGACCTGTACAAGGCGCTCTCGGGCGCGAAGGTCGATCAGGTCATCACGCTGTAGGTTCCAGCCGCTCTTCGCGGTCCATGCGCGGCACGAGATACGACAGCGACCTCGCGTAGCGGTAGTCGACGCCGCGGTGCCCGTCATCGAACTCCTCGTGCACCACCTCCACGCCGCCGGCGCGGAGCGACTCGACCACCATGCGCGCGCCCCAGCGCAGGTTGAACTCGTCGCGCGTGCCGCAGTCCACGTAGACGGACCGGAGCGTCCGGAAGCGCTCGATGGCCTCGGGGACGAAGCGCACCGGGTCGTGCGCGAGCCAGCGCGCCCACACGTCGTCGCGGAGGCGCGCCGTCCTCGGGTCGAAGGGCAGCTCGAGCCCCAGCGGAGCGCCCGCGCGCGGCGAGTAGGCGGCCGCCATCGCGATCGCGTTGAGCGTCTCGTGGTCGTCGCCGCGGAGCTTCGTCTCGCGCGCGCGCCGCAGCATGCCCTCGAGCCAGGTCGCCGGGTCGGCGCCCTCGAGCGCGGCGGCGGCCTTCGGGAAGTCGGGCAGGTAGCAGTACTCGAAGCCGGCGTCGCCGGCGTGGCAGCCGACGTGCGCGAAGACCTCGGGGTGGTGCCGCCCCATGACGAGCGCGCCGTAGCCGCCCGAGCTCTTCCCCACCACCGCCCGCGCCCCGGGCCTCGGGATCGTGCGCCAGCGCGCGTCCACGAAGGCGACCACGTCGCGGGCGAGGTAGTCGCGGTAGCGGCCCGTCGCCTCGCTGTTCACCCACTGGCTGCCGCCGAGCGCGGTCCAACCGTCCACGAAGATGCCGACGACGGGCGGCACCGCGCCGGACGCGACGAGCGCGTCGAGCCGCTCCGGCACCGACGGCTGGAACGCCGTCACGTTGGTCCAGCCCCGCGCGCTCCCGGTGAAGCCGTGGAGGAAGTACACGGCGGGGTAGCGCTCCACGCCCGCGTCGTGGGCTGGCGGCAGGTACGCGAGCAGCGGCCGCCGCGCGGGATCCCGGAGCGGGTTCCCGATCAGCGCCTGAGAATCGAGCTCAGCCCATTCCAGCCGCCCCAGCATCGGTCGCCTCCGCGGTCCCGCGATCATGCCGCGCTCGCTCGCGCCGTGCCCGTCGATTCTGCCGACGCCCGCACCGGTCGTCTGTGATACACCTCGGCCAGCCGATGCGCCGGCTGCTGAGGGGGAATGCGCAACTCCATCCGTCTGAAGCTCGTCGCCGCGCTGCTCGCGGGCCTCGTGGGCATCGCCGTGGCCTGCGCGGCGCTCATGCTGTTCGTCTACGAGCGCGCCATCCGCACCGCGGGCGAGGAGAAGATCCAGCGCGCGGCGGCCGTCTTCGCGCAGCTCGAGGCGTCGGAGGTGAGCAAGCTCGGGGCGGCGCTCGAGGCGGTCGCGGCCGACCGCGAGCTCCAGCGCGCGTTCGCCGGACGCGACCGCGCCAGGCTGCTCGCCGGCGCGGAGCCGCTCTTCGCCAGGCTCCGCGAGCGCTACGGCGTCACCCACTGGTACTTCATCGCGCCGGACCGGACGTGCTTCCTGCGCGTGCACGCGCCGGCGCTCTCCGGCGACGTCATCCAGCGATCGACGCTGGTCAGGGCGGCGGCGAGCCGCGGTGTCGTCTCGGGCAAGGAGCTCGGGAAGACCGCGTTCGCGCTCCGGGCGGTGCTGCCCTGGGTGGTGGAAGGGCGGCTCCTCGGGTACCTCGAGATGGCGGAGGAGATCGACCACTTCCTAGGCGCCATCCGCGCCGAGACCGGCGAGGAGTACGCCCTCTTCGTCGCGAAGGCGAAGCTCGACCGCGGCGACTGGGCCGCGGCGCACCACGGGCGCACGGACGGCTGGGGCGACCACCCCGACCTCGTCCTCGTGAACGCGACCGCGATCGCGACCGCCGACCGCGACCTCGCGTCGCGGCTCGCGACGCTGCCTGCGGCCGGCGTGGCGCTCCCGGAGGGCAGCCACGGCTCGCGCGCCATCCGCGGGGCGTTCCCGGTGCGCGACGCGGCCGGCGAGCCGGTCGGCGCCGTCGTCGTGCAGCACGACCTCTCGGCGCTCTACGCGGGCGTCGCGACGCTGCGGTGGCGGGTGGTGGCGCTCGTCGTGCTCATGGCGGCGGCCCTCGCTGCGCTCGTCGTCTTCATGCTCGACGCGCTCGTCTTCGACCGGCTGGCGCGCATGGCGCTCGCCATGCGGGAGCTGCCGGCCCGCATGCACTCCGGCGAGCTGCAGCTCGGCGCGCTGGCGCGCTCCGGGCGCGACGACG
>DASWDS010000260.1:0-3081 GCA_036395165.1 Anaeromyxobacteraceae bacterium
CCTCGTCGCGGTCGCCCAGGCGGCCGCGGCCGGGCTGCCGGCGGACCGCGTCGCGGCGCTCGCGCCCGGCGACGAGGGGACGCGCACCTACGGGCACGTCCGCGCCCGCCTCGAGGCGCTCGCGCGCGCCACCGGCACCCGCCTCCTCGTCGCGCGCCTCGATCGGACCGCGCTCGCCGACTCCGCGGCCGCCCACCGCATCGGCGACGCGGTCGCCGCGCTGGAGCGCGATCGCTTCGAGCTGGCGCAGGTGAGCGCGGGGAGCTCCGTCCCGAGCCAGGTGCTCTTCACCGGCACGGACGGCGAGCTCTACAAGACCGGCTACGCCCCGCTCGCCGACGCCTCCGGGCGCGTCGTCGCGGTCGTGGCCGCGGACGGGACGGCGCCGTCGTTCGCGACCCTGCGCCGGTTCCGGAGGCTGCTCGTGGCGCTCGCGATCGGCGGCGCGGTCGCGGGCGCCGCCGTGTCGGTGGCCGCCGCGCTCTCCGCCACGCGCCCGCTCCGCGCGCTCGCGTCGGCGGCGCGCCGCATGGGCGCGGGCGACCTCGCGACGCCGCTCCCGCCCGCTGCGGCTCCGGGGGAGATCGCGACGCTGCGGCGCACGCTCGAGGAGATGCGCCAGGCGCTCCACGCGCGCGACCGCGAGCGCGAGACGATGCTGGGCGGGATCGCGCACGAGGTGCGCAATCCGCTCGGCGCCATCGAGCTCTTCGCGGGCGCCCTCGCCGACGACCTGCGCGGACGCCCCGAGGCGGCCCACGTGGAGCGGATCCGGAAGGAGCTCGCCTCCCTCGACCGGCTCGTGACCGACTTCCTCGACTACGCCCGCGCCCGGGCGCTCGCGCTCGAGGAGATCGACGCGGGCCAGCTCGCGGCCGAGCTCCGGGAGCTGGCCCTGCCGCTCGCGCGCGAGCGCGGCGTCGAGCTCCTCGCCGAGGGGAGCGGCAGCTTCACGGCGGACCGCGACGCGCTGCGCCGCGCCGCGCTCAACCTCGTCCGCAACGCGGTCGAGGCCTCCCCGGAGGGCGGGCGCGTCGAGATCGCCCTCCAGGTCGGCGGTGGCGAGGCGCTGGTCGAGGTGCGCGACCGGGGGCCGGGCCTGTCCGGCGAGGCGCGCGCCCACCTCTTCGAGCCGTTCTTCACGTCGAAGGAGCGCGGGACGGGCCTCGGGGTGGCCCTGGCTCTCAAGGCAGCCGAGGCGCACGGAGGCCGCCTCGCGCTCGCCGACCGCCCAGGGGGCGGCACGGTGGCATCCCTCGTCGTGCCGGCGGGCGCGTCCCGCCAGGCCGTTCGCGCCGGAGCCTCGACGGCCTAAACGGGCGACCATGATTCGCGAACACGCGAGCTAAGCGAGCGCGCCGGGGCGCTGCCGGAGAGGCGGCGCATGCCGCCTCCGGCAGCGCACGGGACCCGCCCGCAGTGAGGGGCGGCGTTTTAAGGGCAGGCGCAGGAGCGCCTGCACGAGCTTTGCTCGGCGGGGAGGGGGCGCAGCCCCCTTGCGACATGGCTAAACGAGGGCTGCGATTCGCGAACGCGAATCGCGAACCCTCGTTTAGGATTCGCGCGATGCCCAGGATCCTGGTGGTCGACGACAGCGATGCGATGCGCGACGGGATGGTCCTGACGCTCACGCGGCTCGGCCACGAGGCGCACGGCGTGAAGGGCGGCGCGGACGCGCTCGCCGCCTACGTCCGCCGGCACTACGACGTGGTCGTCACCGACCTCCGCATGATCCCCGTCGACGGGATGGAGGTCGTGCGGCGGCTGCGCGACGCCGATCCGGAGGCGACCGTCGTCGTGGTGACGGCGCACGGGAGCGTGGGCGCGGCGGTGGAGGCGATGCGCGCCGGCGCCGTCGACTTCATCGAGAAGCCCTTCTCGCCCGAGCTGCTCGCCGCCCGCGTGGAGAAGGCGGTCGAGATCGCGCGCGAGCGGCGGCGCGCCCGCGACGCCCACGCGCGCGCGGCCGCGCTCGACGAGGATCGGGCGAGGGAGGCGGGGCCGCTCGGCCTCGTCGGCGACTCGGACGCGCTGCGGCGGCTGCGAGAGCAGATCCGGAAGGTGGCCGCGACCGACGCGACCGTGCTCGTGCTGGGCGAGTCCGGCACGGGGAAGGAGCTCGTCGCGCGCGCGCTCCACGAGGCGAGCCGGCGGCGCGAGGGACCGTTCGTCTCGGTCTCCTGCGCCGCGCTCCCCGAGGGGCTCCTCGAGAGCGAGCTCTTCGGACACGAGCGCGGCGCCTTCACCGGCGCCGTCAAGCGGAAGATCGGCCGGTTCGAGCTGGCGCACGGCGGCACGCTCTTCCTCGACGAGGTCGGAGAGATCCCGCCGCCCATCCAGGTGAAGCTCCTGCGCGTCATCCAGGAGAGGCGCTTCGAGCGCGTCGGCGGCGAGGAGACCATCGAGGTCGACGTGCGCCTCGTCGCGGCGACGCACCGCGAGCTCGCGAGGGCGGTCGCCGAGGGCCGCTTCCGGGAGGACCTCTATTACCGCCTCGCCATCGTGCCGCTGACGGTGCCGCCGCTGCGCGACCGGCTCGACGACGTGGAGCCGCTCGCCCGCCACTTCCTCGAGAAGCACGCGGCGCGCATGGGCCGCACGCTGGCGGGGCTCGAGCGCGACGCCATCGAGGCGCTCCGCCGCCACGCCTGGCCTGGGAACGTGCGCGAGCTCGAGAACGCGGTGCAGCAGGCGATGGTGTTCTGCGAGGGCGACGTCGTCCGGGCCGAGGACCTTCCCGTCGCGCTCCGTGACGCGCGGCCCGAGATCCCGATCCCGACCGGTGACAGGAGCCTGAACGAGATCCTGGAGCAGCTCGAGCGGCAGCTCGTCCTCGCGGCGTACGAGCGGGCCCGCGGCGTGAAGGCCGAGGCGGCCCGGCTCCTCGGCATCAAGCCGAGCGCGCTCTACTACAAGCTGGAGAAGTACGGGATCGGGCGGCCGGGTGAGCCCGAGGAAGGGACATGACGGCGCGCGCACCGGCCGTCGGATTTTCGAGGCCCCGCCGGAGATCCGGCGGCGCGCGCCCGGTCCGCGCCGCCGGATCTCCGGTGGGGCCTCGAAAATCCGACGGCCGGTGCG
>DASWDS010000261.1:0-3157 GCA_036395165.1 Anaeromyxobacteraceae bacterium
CGTGGAGCGCCGGCGAGCGCGCTCGCCGAGCTCGGCGCGGTCGACGCGCGGGCGCTCCCGGACGCCGCCTTCTCGGTCGAGGCCCGGCGCATGGCGGCCGAGGCGCTCTGCTTGGCAGGGCGCTGGGCCGACGGGATCGCGGCCTGGCGCGTCATCGGGCGAGGCGCCGCGAGCGATGCCGCCAGGGAGCAAGCGGAGGACGCCGCCCGGCGCTGCGCGTTCGAGCGGGACGAGTACGGGAAGCCCGTCGCGTTCGAGGGGGACTGGCCCGGGCCGTGAGCGCCGCCAAATTCGACCCGCAGTGAACGTCCCCCTCTCCCTGAAAGCTCTGCGGGGGGAGGGGGACGAAACCCGCGGACCCCGACCTCGACCTCGACCCGAGTGGCTACCTTGACGTCATGCCCGGCAAAGGTCCCACCCCCGATCCACCCACCGGTCCGCCGCCGATGCCGCCGAAGCGCGACGTCCCGCCGGTGACGGAGCCCGACCGCGGCACGAAGCGCGGGCCCGACGTGCGCGAGCCGCCCGCGCGTCCGCCCGAACCGCCTGTCCGCGATCCGTCCAAGAAGCCGCCAGCCTGGGCGTACCCGAGCCGCGCCTACTTCGCGCCGCGCAGCCGATCGATGGCAGCCTTGGGGTTCTTCACCCCGTTCTTCAGGAGCCACCACGTGACCTTCATGCCGCCCTGGGCGAGCACGCCGAGGTACCCGTGCGAGAGCAGCTGCCCGGTGGAGGCGTCGATCTTGACGCGCGCCTTCATCGCGGGGTCCTTCTCCAGGATGAGCTTGAAGAACTCGATCCCGAACTCGCCCACGTCATCGCTCTGGAGCGCGGTGATCCGCTTCACGGCGCCGTCCGGCAGCGTGAGCGTGAAGTCGGGCCGCTGCGCCGCGCCGTCGAGCAGCTGAGCCTTCCCGCCCTGCACCACGAAGCGCGCCGGTCCGCCGTCCAGCTGGACCGCGACCTCGGCGTTCTCGTGGAGCGGCTTCGTCGCCTTGCGGGCGACCTCGGCGGTCTCGAAAAACGTCTTCAGCGCGTCGAAGCTCGGGTTCGGCATGGCGCCGGAATCTAGAGGGCGCGCGCCAACTTGGCAAGCGAGTTGCCGGGCGACGGCGCGAATCTCCGCCGGCCCGGGCGTTGACCGAGCCCTCAGGTGGGCTGCTACCGTGGGGGCGGTGCCACCAGCCCTCCTCGCCGCGCTCGCGCTCGCCGCCTCTCTCGACGTGCCCGAGCCCGCCGCTCCGCCCGGTCACCCTCCCGCCGTGCTCCTCGTGCGAGGGGGGCCGTTCACCGGCTCGGGCATGGTCTGGGACTCGGCCGCGCGCCGCGTCCTGACGGCGTTGCACGTGGTGGAGGAGATGCCGGAGGGCGCGATCGAGATCGTCTTGCCCGGGCGCGACCCCCTGCCAGCCAGGATCGTGGATCGCGAGCCGCTCCTCGACCTCGCCGTGCTCGAGGTCGCGGGCGCGCTCGACGCGGCGCCGCCGCTCGGCGCGGCGGCCACGCTCGTCCCCGGGGATCGGATCTCGCTCGTCGCCTGCCCGCAGGCGCGCTGCGGCCGTGGCGAGGGGCACGTCCTCGCGGCGGGGCGGCCGTTCGCGGGTTCGCGCTATCTCGCGCTCGCCGCCGAGGTCGCGCCCGGCGCGAGCGGCAGCCCGGTGCTCGACGCGCGTGGCGCGGTCGTCGGCATCGTCGATCTCGCTCTCCTCCGCGAGCCCGGCGTCGCGCTCGCCGTCCCCATCGAGCGAGCCACGGCGCGCTTCCCGCGCGGGTAGCTCGCGAACCCTTCGACCTGCAACGGGTCGGCGCGCCCTACCAACCGGGTTCCCCCGGGCCCGGCGTCGAGGGCGTGTTGGGGCTCCCGGGCGGGGGCCGACGCGCGTCATCCTTCGTGGGCTCCCGGCTGGTGTCGGTCGTGGTGTCGCCCGTGCTGCTCCTGCTGCCGCGCACCGGCATCACGTCGCGCGGGTCGATCCCGAGCGCTTCCACCGTCGGCGAGTTCAGGTTCCCCGTGGCCGGCAGCCCCCGCGCGCGCTGGAAGTCCATGAGGGCGGTCTGGGTCCGGTCGTCGAAGTTCCCGGTGAGGTCCACGGCGAACCCGCGATCGACGAGCGACCGCTGGACCAGGCGGACCTGTTCTGGAGAGAGATTGGACGGTTGGATGACGGCCGACTGGTCGTTGATGGGAGGTGCTGCGCCGGTGGACGCGGTGCCGCCGGAGTAGGTCCGCTGGCGGCTCGCGCAGGCGGCGAGGGCGGCGAAGGCGAGGACGCAGAGAGCACGCTTCATGGATCGTACCCCGTGGGTATGGGTGAAGGCGTGAATGTCCGCACCACGCGGGCCGCAGGCGAGCCCCCGGCCGCGTTGACCCGTGTGCGGCCTGCGCCACATGGGGCGCTCGGGGTTGACGCGCGGGGCGAGGAGTGTTTTGAGGACGCCATGCGCCTCTCCGTCTCGACGCTCGCCGTGCCGCTCGCCGTGCTCGCGCTCGCCGCCTGTGCCGGACGCCGGATCCCCGGCACCGACATCAAGGACAACGCCGACACGCGCGCGGTCGTCGCCGCCATCGACGCCTACCGCCAGGCGGCGGAGCGCCGCGACGCGGGCGCCGTGCTGGCGCTCGTCTCGCCCAAGTACTTCGACGACGCCGGGACGCCCGATCCAGGCGACGACGTCGACTACGCGCAGCTGAAGAAGCGGCTCACCGACGATTACCAGAAGGTCACCGCGATCCGCCTCGAGATGGGCGTGAAGAAGATCGAGGTCGAGGGCGACAGGGCGGCGGCCTACGTCTTCTACGACGAGCACTACCGCATCACGACGAAGGCGGGCGAGATCGCGAAGCAGGCGAGCGATCAGCACCGCATGCAGCTCGTTCGCGAGAGCGGCGCCTGGAAGTTCGTGAGCGGCCTGTAGGTCCCGGCTTCGCTCGCGTGTGAGCCTACACGCCCACGAGCGCGCGGAACCCTGCCTCGCCCATCGCCCGCAGCGCTGCCAGGCGGTCGCGGTAGCGCGTCCAGTCCGGCGTCAGAAGGGGGCTGCGCCCCCTCCCCGCCGAGCAAAGCTCGTCGGGGCCCACCCCGCTCGCCGGGTCCCGTGCGCCGCCGAGCGCGGCGTTTGCCGCTTCCTCGGCGGCGCCCCGGCGCGCTCGCTCGCT
>DASWDS010000262.1:0-4443 GCA_036395165.1 Anaeromyxobacteraceae bacterium
GGTCCGGTGCGGGAAGGGGACATACGTCCGCACCCTCGCCGCCGACCTCGGCGGCGCGCTCGGCGTGCCCGCGCACCTCGCCGGCCTGCGCCGGACCGAGGCGGGCCCGTTCGCGCTCGCAGACGCCATCCCGCTCGAGGACGCCGAGCGCCTCGCCGTCCAGGACCGCGCGGCGCTCGCGGCGAGGCTCCTGCCGCCCGAGGCGGCGCTCCGCGCCTGGCCGTCCGTCCGCCTCTCGATCGGGGAGGCGCGAGACCTTGGCCACGGAAAGGCGCTCGCGCTGGCCGCGGCGCCCACCGGCCCCTGCTGCGCGCTCGACCCGGAGGGGAGGCTCCTCGCGGTCTGCGAGGGGCGGGCAGGCGTGCTCCGGCCGGTGAGGGTGATGCGCCCGATCCATTGACTCACCGCAAGGAATCCTCTATCAACAACCCCCCGTCCACGGTTGCCCGCGGCGCACGCCTTCGCCCCCGCGACGGTGACGGAAACCCAACTCAGGGAGCATCAGCTATGGCGATGGTGCAGGAGAAGAAGGTCGAGCTCGTCTCGAAGTACCGCCGGCACGAGAAGGACACGGGGTCCCCCGAGGTCCAGGTCGCGCTCCTCAGCGAGCGCATCACCTATCTCACCGAGCACTTCAAGACGCACAAGAAGGACCACCACAGCCGGCGCGGGCTCCTCAAGCTCGTCGGGCAGCGGCGCCGGCTGCTCGACTACCTCAAGACCGTCGATCAGAACCGGTACAAGTCGCTCATCGACCAGCTGGGCATCCGGAAGTAACCCGGAGCAACGAGGCGCCTCGGCCGAAGAGCCGGGGCGCTTCCGCTTCGGAGCACGTGTCTTTCCGCGACGGCGGGATTCGCGGCGCTTCGATTTCCGACTGGACGGCTCCTCCGCGCAGGAGCGGCCCCGTCGAAAACCGAAGCACCGAGGCCCCCGTGAGACAGCACCCGGCGCGGCCCCACGGTCGGCGCGGCGTCACGCGCCCCTCCGGCCCATGACAGGAGAACGGACAGAGATGAATCCCATCCAGCAGCGGGTCCAGTGTGGCGGCAAGGAGATCCTCCTCGAGACGGGGAAGGTCGCGAAGCAGGCGGACGGGTCGGTGTGGGTCCGCATGGGCGACTCGATCGTCCTCGTCACGGTCGTCTCGGCGAAGGAGCGCAAGGAAGGCATCGACTTCTTCCCGCTCACCGTCGACTACCAGGAGAAGCTCTTCGCCGCCGGCAAGGTGCCGGGCAGCTTCTTCCGCCGCGAGGGCCGCCCGACCGAGAAGGAGACGCTCGTCTCCCGCTTCATCGACCGCTCCTGCCGTCCGCTCTTCCCGGACGGCTACAGCAACGAGACGCAGATCATCGCGTCCGTCATCTCCTTCGACCAGGAGAACGACACCGACGTGCTTGGCCTCACCGGCGCGTCGGCGGCCCTCCAGCTCTCGGACGTCCCGTTCAACGGTCCCATCGCCGGCGTGCGCGTCGGCCGCGTGAACGGCCAGTTCATCGCGAACCCGACGCTCGCGCAGCGGGCGCAGGCCGACCTCGACGTCATCATGGCGGCGTCGGAGGACGCGATCGTCATGGTGGAGGGCGGCGCGCACGAGCTGCCCGAGGCCGTCATGATCGACGCGCTGCTCTTCGGGCAGGCGGCCGTGAAGGACCTGCTCGTCGCCCAGCGGCGCCTCGCCGAGGCGAAGGGCGCGAAGGGCAAGCGCGCCTTCGACCCGCCCAAGAACGACACCGAGCTCAAGGCCAAGGTGAAGCAGCTCACCTGGGAGAAGGTGCGCGAGGCGTACGCCCGGAACGAGAAGCACGACCGCTACGGCCGCCTCTCCGAGATCAAGAAGGAGCTGATGGAGGCGCTCAAGGCGGAGGCCGCGGGCGACGCCGGCAAGCTCGCGCTGATCACGCTCCGCGAGAAGGAGATCAAGGGGTACTACGAGGACGTCAAGTACGAGTACATGCGCGGGATGATCGTCGACGAGAAGCGGCGCATCGGCGGCCGCGGCGAGCGCGACATCCGCAAGATCACCTGCGAGGTGGGCCTCCTGCCGCGCGTGCACGGATCGGCGCTCTTCACGCGCGGCGAGACGCAGGCGCTCGTCGCGACCACCCTCGGCACCGCCGAGGACGAGCAGCGCGTCGAGCAGCTCACCGGCATGATCTTCAAGAAGTTCATGCTGCACTACAACTTCCCGCCCTTCTCCGTGGGCGAGGTGAAGTTCCTGCGCAGCCCCGGCCGGCGCGAGATCGGCCACGGCGCGCTCGCCGAGCGCGCGCTGCGCCAGGTGCTGCCGGCCGAGGACAAGTTCCCGTACACGATCCGGATCGTCTCCGACATCATGGAGTCGAACGGCTCGTCTTCGATGGCGTCGGTGTGCGGCGGCTGCCTCTCGCTCATGGACGCGGGCGTGCCCATCAAGGCGCCGGTGGCCGGCATCGCGATGGGGCTCATCAAGGAGGGCGAGAAGATCGCCATCCTCTCCGACATCCTCGGGGACGAGGACCACCTCGGCGACATGGACTTCAAGGTCTGCGGCACCGAGGCCGGCATCACCTCCATCCAGATGGACATCAAGATCGGCGGCGTGACGCGCGAGATCCTCGAGCGCGCGCTGTCGCAGGCCGCCGAGGGCCGCAAGCACATCCTCGCCGAGATGATGAAGTCGATCGCGACGCCGCGCGCCGAGATCAGCGCCTACGCCCCCCGCATCACCACCATCAAGATCCGGCCGGAGCGCATCAAGGACGTCATCGGCCCGGGCGGCAAGGTGATCAAGGAGATCACCGCCCAGACCGGCTGCTCGATCAACATCGAGGACGACGGCTCCGTCTCGATCGCGAGCTCCGACCAGGAGAAGGTCGCCGCCGCGATCAAGCGCATCAAGGACCTGACGCAGGAGGCGGAGGTGGGCAAGACCTACCTCGGCACGGTCCGCAAGATCGCCGAGTTCGGCGCGTTCGTGGAGATCTTCCCGGGCACGGACGGCCTCATCCACATCTCGGAGCTCTCCGACAAGCGCGTGAAGAACGTGACCGACGTGCTCTCCGAGGGCGAGGAGGTGCTCGTCAAGGTCATCTCCGTCGACCGCGCCGGCAAGATCCGCCTCTCCCGCAAGGAGGCGCTCGCCGAGGCCGCCCGGAAGGCGGAGGGCGCCGGCGGGACGGGCGCGCCGCAGGCGTAAGGTGGCGCCGGTGCTGAAGCTGCGGCGGGTCGCCCAGCGCGGCCCGCCGCTCGAGCTCCCGAGCTACCACAGCGACGGCGCGGCGGGGCTCGACCTGCGCGCCGACGAGGCGTGCACGCTCGCCCCCGGCGAGCGGCGGCTCGTGCCCACCGGGCTCGCCCTCGAGCTGCCGCCGGGCCACGAGGGCCAGGTGCGGCCGCGCTCGGGGCTCGCGGCGAAGCACGGCATCGGGATGGTGAACGCGCCCGGGACGATCGACCAGGACTACCGCGGCGAGGTCGGCGTCATCCTGGTGAACCACGGGCGCGAGCCGTTCGAGGTGCGCCGCGGCGAGCGCATCGCGCAGCTCGTCGTCGCGCCCGTGACGAGGGTCGAGATCGTGCTCGTGGACGAGCTCGCGGACACGACCCGCGGCCAGGGCGGCTTCGGATCGACCGGCCGCTGAAAACGTCCCCCTCGCCCCGCGCCGCGGGGGAGGGGGCTTCGACTTCGGCGCGCGCTGCTTGCGCAGCGCGGCGCCTCCGCTCAGCATGAGCGGAAAGGGAGAGGGCAGCCTTCCATGATTCCTCGCTACACGCGTCCCGAGATGTCGAAGATCTGGTCCCCCGAGCGGCGGTTCCGGATCTGGCTCGACGTCGAGCTCGCCGCCTGCGAGGCGATGGTGCGCCTCGGCCAGGTCCCGCCCGAGGACTACGGCCAGCTGGAGAAGGCCTTCGCGGCGCTCGAGCTGGGGCCCGCGGACGTGGCGCGCATCGAGGAGATCGAGCGCACGACCAAGCACGACGTGATCGCGTTCCTCACGTTCCTCGAGGAGCGGGGCGGGATCGCCGTCCGCCACCTGCACAAGGGGATGACCTCCTCGGACGTGCTCGACACGACGCTCGCGGTCCAGCTCCGCGACGCAAGCGAGCTCCTGCTCGCGGGCGTGGACCGGGTGCGCGCGGCCGTGAAGCGGCGCGCGTTCGAGCACAAGACCACTGCCATGATGGGCCGCAGCCACGGCATCCACGCCGAGCCCGTCACCTTCGGCCTCAAGCTCGCGGGCTGGTACGACGCGTGGGGACGGCGCCGCGACGGCATCGCGCGGGCGGCGCGGATCGTCGCCGTGGGCAAGATCTCGGGCGCGGTGGGCACCTTCGCGGACGTCGACCCGCGCGTCGAGGCGTTCGTCATGGAGAAGCTCGGCCTGGCCGGCGCCGAGGCCGCGGCGACGCAGGTGGTGAACCGCGACCGGCACGCGGAGCTCTTCTGCGCCCTCGCCGTCG
>DASWDS010000263.1:0-4750 GCA_036395165.1 Anaeromyxobacteraceae bacterium
CGGCGACGCGGCGCAGTAAGGACGGTGACCTCCCGCATCGTCACGCTGCCGAACGCCCTCACCGCCTCGCGGTTCATCCTCGCGCCGGTCTTCCTCGTCCTCTACGCGCGCGGCGACACCGTGCGCGCGCTCGCCGCCTTCGCGGCGGCCGCCTCCACCGACGTCCTAGACGGGCTCGCCGCCCGCGTGCTGGGCCAGTACTCGCGGCTGGGCGCCTTCCTCGACCCCATCGCCGACAAGTTCCTCGCCGCCTGCGCGCTCTTCGCGCTGTGGTCGCGGGGACGGCTCCCGCTCTGGCTCCCCATCCTCGTCATCTCGCGCGACGTGGCGCAGCTCCTCGGCGCGGCGGCGCTCCGCACCATCCACCGCCGCATCCCCGTCGCGCCCACGCGCATCGGCAAGTACGCGACCTTCTCGCTCGCGGTCACGGTGGTGCTGTCGCTCGCGTGGGAGCTCCTCGCCTGGCCCCCAGCTGAGGTCGCCCCGTACGTGGCCGCCTTCGGGCTCGTCACCGCGGAGTGCATCGCGGTGAGCTGGGTCCAGTACTTCCTCTTCTTCGTGCGGAGCGCCCGCATGCCCGCGGCGTGATGGGGCATGCTCCCGCCCGGGTGGAGCGCCCGCTTACCAGGGGAGCGGGCGACGATTAGAGTTCGATCGGCTGATGGGGTGTAAGCTCAAGCTCGTCGTCTCCGATTTCCATCTCGGGAAGGGCCCGTATCGCGAGGATGGGTCGGTGAACGTCTTCGAGGACTTCCGTTGCGACGGGAAGTTCGCCGAGTTCCTCGACTATCACCGGGCCGGGGACCACGCCGACGACGAGGTGGAGCTGGTCGTCAACGGCGACTTCTTCAACCTCCTGTCCGTCGATGTCGACGGGCGGTTCAGCGACGCCATCACGGAGCGCGTCGCCGTCGAGAAGACGGATGCCATCATCCGGGGACACCCGCTCGTCTTCGAGGCGCTGAAGCGGTTCGCGGCGGCGCCCGGCCACGGCGTCGTCTTCGTCATGGGCAACCACGACCCCGGGCTGCTCTTCCCGGGCGTGCGCGAGGCGGTGACGGGGGCGGTGGGCGGCAAGCACGCGTACGTGCTCGACGGGTACGACTTCGACGGGGTGCACGTCGAGCATGGCATGCAGCACGAGCCGATGAACGCGTTCAACCCGAAGCGGTACTTCGTCGAGCGCGGCGGCGAGCTCGCCATCAACCTGCCGCTCGGGTCGCGCTACATCATCGAGGTGCTGAACGGGGAGAAGGCGCTCAGGCCGTACATCGACAAGGTGGCGCCGTTCCGGCGCTACTTCATGTGGGCGCTCTTCAACGACCCGGCGGTCGTCTTCAACATCTCCGCCAAGAGCCTCCACTTCGGCGTGCGCGCCTTGCTCAAGAAGATCCCGCACGTGGACGAGGTCTCGCCGCGGCAGATCCTGGAGCGCCTCGTGCTCTTCACGGCTTTTCCGACGCTCGAGCGCGAGGCGAAGCACCTCCTCGCGCGGCGCGGCTTCAACACCGTCATCATGGGCCACACGCACGTGCCGCTCTACCGCGAGTACGCGCGCGACAAGGTCTACATCAACACGGGCACCTGGAACCCGATGACCTCGCTCGACATGGGCAACCTGGGGCGGACCGAGGTGCTGACCTACGCGCACGTGGAGTGGGTGGACGGCACGCCGCGCGCGCGCCTCCGCGAGTGGCGCGGCCTGCAGCGCCCGGCCGAGGACGTGTTCTTCTGAAAGAAAAAAGAACGCTTTTGATTTCGCTCAGTTGTCCCGCGTTCATGTGGGAGGTGGGTGCTGGCAAACCCACACGCAGTGCGGGGTACTAGTGAGCGATGCTTCTGAACGCGCTCGTCGCTCTCGCGCTCCTCGTGCTGCTGGTCGGGACGGCGCGCGGCGCGGACGACATCGCCCTCCGCCCCGCGCATAACGCCCAGCTCGTCCGCGCGGAGCCGCGCCAGCCCGAGGCCACCGCGCATCCATCCGCACCCGCTCGGCCCGTCGCGGCTGCAGACCCCGTCGGCCGCGAGCGCCACATCTTCGAGGACGTCGCGGGACGCCACGCGCACAGTGGGATGGTAATCGCGGGCACCGGGTTCTTCGCGCTCAGGATGGTGCACGGCCTCTCGACGACGTCCGGCCAGCCGCTCCTCTCGCGCTTGAAGAGCGGCCTTGGCATCGGCGAGCGCGGCCTGGCTCCGGTCGCGACGATCCGGGAGGGCGGCGCGCAGCTCGGCATCCAGGGCCGCTTCTAGCGAAACCCGTTCGCTGTCACGTTGACACTCCCGGATGGCGCGGGTAGAAACGCTGCGCTTCAGGCCCGTAGCTCAGTGGTAGAGCACTGCCTTGACACGGCAGGGGTCGGCGGTTCGAGACCGCCCGGGCCTACCAATTCCGAGGGACTCGGCTCACCGGCTGGGTCCCTCTTTTTTGGCGGGACGCGCGGCGAGACGCGGTCTTCGGGCCCGCCGCCGGACGTCGTGTTCCGGCTGCCGCGCCGCTCTCTGCGCGCGACTGGATCCCGCCGTGCCGCTGGCCTTCCAGGCCTTCCTGCGCTATCGAAAGCCCCCATGTCCGACCTCGTCAAGATCACGCTCCCCGACGGCTCCTCCAAGGAGGCGAGGAAGGGCACGCGCATCGCGGACTTCGTGAAGGAGCAGATCGGCGCCGGCCTGGCCAGGGCTGCGTACGTCGCGAAGCTCGACGGCGAGCTGGTGGACCTGGCGCGGCCGCTCGACAGCGACGCGAAGCTCGAGATCGTGACCACGAAGAGCCCCGAGGCGCTGGAGGTGTCGCGCCACGACGCGGCGCACGTGATGGCGGGCGTGGTGCAGCGGCTCTATCCCGACACGCAGGTCACCATCGGCCCCGCCATCGACGACGGCTTCTACTACGACTTCGCGCGCGAGAAGCCCTTCACGCCGGACGATCTGACGGCCATCGAGAGGGGCATCGCGGAGGACATCAAGGCCGACCTCCCGTTCGTCCGCGAGGAGGTCTCGATGGAGGCGGCGCTCGAGCTCTTCGCCTCGAAGCGCGAGGCCTTCAAGGTCGAGATCGTGAAGGACATCGCCGCCAAGGGCGCGCGGACGCTCACGCTCTACCGCCACGGCGACTGGGTGGACTTCTGCCTGGGGCCCCACGGCCCGTCCACCGGCCGGCTCGGGGCCGTGAAGCTCATGAACGTCGCCGGCGCGTACTGGCGCGGCGATCCGAAGAACCCGATGCTGCAGCGCATCTACGGCACCCAGTTCTTCGACAAGAAGCAGCTCGACGAGCACCTCGCGAAGCTCGAGGAGGCGAGGAAGCGGGACCACCGCAAGCTCGGCCCCGCGCTCGGCCTCTTCACCTTCCACGAGTACGCGCCCGGCTCGGCGTTCTGGCTGCCGCACGGCACGACGCTCTTCAACGTGCTCCGCGACGCGATGAACCGCCTCGTCACGAAGAACGGCTACCTCGAGGTGAAGACGCCGCTCCTCTTCAACAAGCGGCTCTGGGAGACCAGCGGCCACTGGGGCAAGTACAAGGAGAACATGTTCCTCGTCCTCGACACGGAGGCGGATCCCTCCCTGCCGCTCGACGAGCGCTTCAACCAGTCGCTGAAGCCGATGAACTGCCCGTCGCACCACCTCATCTACAAGATGGGCAAGCGCAGCTACCGCGAGCTGCCGCTGCGCTACTTCACGACCGACGTCCTCCACCGCAACGAGGCGTCGGGCTCGCTCGGCGGGCTCACCCGCGTGCGCCAGTTCCAGCAGGACGACTCGCACATCTACCTCATGGAGTCGCAGGTGCAGGAGGAGGTCGCGCGCATCGTCGGCCTCATGAAGCAGGTGTACGGCGCCTTCGATCTGCCGTTCTCGGCGTGCTTCTCGACGCGCCCGCCGCAGCGCATCGGCGACGACTCGCTCTGGGACCGCGCCGAGAGCGGGCTCGAGGCGGCGCTGAAGAGCCTCGCCATGCCGTACACGGTGAACCCCGGCGACGGCGCCTTCTACGGGCCGAAGATCGACTTCTCGGTGACCGACTCGCTCGGCCGCACCTGGCAGCTCTGCACGATCCAGCTCGACTACGCGGCGCCGGAGCGCTTCGACCTCACCTACGTCGGCGACGACAACAAGGAGCACCGGCCGGTCGTCATCCACCGCGCCATCTACGGCTCCTTCGAGCGCTTCATCGCCATCCTCACCGAGCACTACGCCGGCGCGTTCCCGGCGTGGGTGTCGCCGGTGCAGGCGCGCATCGTGACCGTCTCCGATCGCTTCAACGACTGGGGGAGGGCGGTCGAGCAGCGCCTCACCGCCGAGGGCTTCCGGGCCGAGCTCGACGAGTCGTCGGACAAGCTCGGCGCCAAGATCCGGAACGCCGAGCTGGCCAAGATCCCGTTCACCGTGGTGGTGGGGGAGAAGGAGGTCGCCGCGCAGGCGGTCGCGCCGCGCCGCCACGGCGGCCAGGACCTCAAGTCGATGCCGCTCGACGGCTTCGTGGACCTGCTCCGGAAGGAAGCGACGCCGCCGTTCTAGCGCATGGCCGGGGGTTCGTCCGCCCGGAAGGTCGCCTTGACGTACCGTGTCGAGGCCGTTAGTCTCACGTTCGATGTCGTTTCCTCGCAGTGAGCATCGACTTCTTAGCCAGGCGGGAGAGTCCCGGCCCGGCTAGTCCGCTGCGCCGCGACCTCTTCCGCCGCCCCGGCCGAAGAGGTTGCCCTCGATAGGCGAGACCGCTTCTTCGGCCCGGAACCCTGGAGCCCGT
>DASWDS010000264.1:0-20272 GCA_036395165.1 Anaeromyxobacteraceae bacterium
ACGCGCTCCCGGTAGACGTGGAAGCTGTTCGACTCGGTGTCGAGCGCGATGACCCGCTCGCCGGCCAGGGTGTCCGCGAGCGCCGCCAGCGCGGGGGCGTCCGCGACGAGCGCGGGCCTGAGGCGGGGTGGATGCGCGCCCATGTCGCCTCTATCCGCTCGCCAGGGCGGCCGCGATCTCGCCCGCGACGCGCGCGTTCCGCTCCAGCAGCGCGATGTTCGCGGCGCGGCTCTCTCCGCTGGTGGCCCGGTCGAGCGCGGCGAGGAGGAAGGGCGTGAGCAGCTTCCCCCCGAGCCGTCGAGCGCGCGCCTCCACCAGCGCCGCCGCGAGCGCCTGCTCGACGCGGCCGGCCGCGAGCGGCGAGGGTGGCGGGACGCAGAGGAGCACGCCCTCGCGCCGCTCCAGCACCCGCCAGTGGAGGCGGAGGAGCGCCGCAACCCCGGCCGCGTCCTCCACGCGATGCTCGAGCGGGACCCCGCTCCCGGCGACGTAGAACGCGGGCAGCTCGGAGGTGCCGAACCCGACCACCGGGACGCACAACGTCTCGAGCTGCTCGGAGGTCGCGGCGACGTCCAGGACGACCTTGGGCCCGGCCGCGACCACGCAGACGGGGCGGCGCGACAGCTCGACGAGATCGGACGACACGTCGCGCAGCGCGCCGTCCTCCGCCGCGACAGCGCGGTGCACCCCGCCCATCCCCCCCGTCGCGAGGACGCGAATCCCGACGCGATCCGCGACGGCGATCGTGGCGGAGACGGTCGTGCCGGCGTCGCGTCGCGCGAGCAGCAGCGCCGCGAGGTCGCGAACGCCCGCCTTCGCGGCGCGCGACACCGGGTCAGCGAGCCGCGCGAGGTCGTGCTCCTCCGCGCCGACCACGACGCGGCCGCCGAGGAGGGCCACGAACGCAGGCACCGCGCCCGCCTCGCGCACGGCCCCCCCGCAGCGCCGTGCCGCGTCGAGGTTCGCGGGCGCCGGCAGGCCCTGGGCGACGACGCTCGTCTCGAGCGCGACCACCGCGCGACCGAGGGCGAGGGCGTCCCGGACCTCGGGCGCGACTTGGAGGACGGCGTCCACGACGCGAGTCTACCGCGGCGAGCGCGCGGCGGCACGGGGACGCGAGGCCCGCCGGACGGAGGGGCGCGATCGAGGAGGAGCCGGCGGTCGGCGTGGTATAAGAACCGGCCCATGCCGTCCGCCGTGACCCTCCCAGCGCGCGAGGTGGGACCGTGAGCCCCCGGCTCCGCGGCCTCCTCGTCGCGGCCTACGCGGCCGTCTCGATGGTGTTCTTCTTCTTCGTCCAGCTCCCCGTGATGGCGGTGACGCTCTCCGGAGACTTCTCGATCTGGCTCGCGCGGAGGGCGTGGGCCCCGTCCGCGCTGTGGCTCGCCGGCGTGCGCGTCGAGGTGGTGGCGCCCGAGGGGCTCCCGGTGGGCCCCGCCATCTACGTCTCGAATCACGAGAGCGCGCTCGACATCTGGGTGCTCTTCCGCACCATCCCGCGGAAGCTGCGGTTCATCGCGAAGAAGGAGCTGTTCCGGATCCCGATCTTCGGCTGGTACCTGGCGCTGGCGCGCTTCGTCCCCGTCGACAGGCGCAACCACGCGAAGGCCGTCGTCACGCTCCGGAAGGCGGGCGAGATCGTGCGCGGCGGGACGTCGCTCATCGTGTTCCCGGAGGGGACGCGCAGCCCCGACGCGCGCGTGCAGCCCTTCAAGAAGGGGCCGTTCGTCGTCGCGATGGAGGCAGGCGTCCCGGTGGTGCCGGTCGCGATCGCCGGCGCGGCCGAGCTGAATCCGAAAGGCCGGCTGAGCGTCCGGCCCGGCACCATCCGCGTCGGTATCGGCGCCCCGGTGAGCCCACGCGATTTCCCCGACAAGGCGAGCCTCCTGCGCGAGGTGCGGCGCCGCATCATCGAGCAGCATCGGAGCCTCGGCGGCCTCGGAGGCGACCTCGACGAGGCCGTGGCCGGCCGCGGGATCGAAGGCGCCACGAGATAGCGGCCGAGCGTCTTGTCGCCCGCGGCGCTCCGGCGCTACCCTCTCTAGCCGATGCCGACCCGCCCGACGGCCACGCCCCCCACGACGACCCTCCGGCCGAAGCCCGTCCAGGGGCCGCACGAGCGGCTGCGCGACCGCGGGCTCGAGCTCGTGGGGGGGGTCCGGCGCTCGGACCGCTTCTTCAAGTGGAGAGTCGGGATCGTGGGCGCCTGGGCGGTGCTGTCGATCGCGACGCTCTGGGGCGCCTGTGCGTCCACCGCCCCGACGAACGCGCTCGGGGCCGACGTCCAGGTGAACCGCGACTCGATCATGGGCGTGCAGCTCCTCGTCCGGAACGAGTCCACCCGCATCTGGGAGGACGTGGTCCTCACCCTCGACGACGGATGGAAGTACACCCACCGCACGATGCGGCCGCACGACCTCGTCGTCCTGTCGATGAGCTCCTTCAAGAAGGGTGACGACGCGCCGCCCCGGGACTACAGACCGCGCGCGCTCGTCATAGCGTGCGAGCAGGGATCCGATCGGTTCGACTTGAGATAGGAGCGGCTGGGGCGCGCCGCTCGATGGGAGGACGCCATGGCTGGACCACCGGTGCTGCTCGTCGACGACGACCCGGAGATCTGCCAATTCCTTGCCATGCTCCTCGAGCTCGAGGGCTTCACGCCCGTCTCGGCGTCCCGGGCGGACGAGGCGCTCGCCATCGCGCGGCGCGACGCGCCCGCGGCGGTGCTGGTGGACGTCGCCATGCCCGACGTGGACGGGCTCGAGCTGTGCCGCCGGCTGCGCGCCGGCGGCCTCTCGGCGCCCATCTTGGTCGTGTCCGCGCGGCCGGGGCAGGAGCTGCTGCGCCGCGCCGCCGAGGCGGGCGCGGACGAGTTCATCCGGAAGCCGTTCGAGAACGCCGAGCTGGTCGAGAAGCTGCGCGGCTGGATCGCGCGGCGGCCGCGGAGCGACGGCCAGCCCTGACGTGATGGCTCGCGACGGGTCGCGCGGCGCGTCAGCGCGCCGCGAGGTCGTCGAGCTCCCGTTCCAGGGCCGCCTCGCGCGCTCGGAGGAGCGCACCCGACCACCGCCGCCGCGCGCGCGCGAGCACCTCGACGTCGAGCCGGGCGCGCGCGTGACGGTCGGCGCCCTCGCGAACGGCGGCACGGGCGCCCTCGGCGCGTCGCGCCGCGTTCGCCAGGTCGCCCCGGGCGCGCGCGACGAAGCGGGCGGCCGCGGCGAGATCAGCGGCCGAGCGCGCGCCGTCCGGCCCCGTGAGCGCGGCTCGGAGCGCCTGCGCCCTGGCGGCGACGCACGCCTCGGCCTCGCGCGCGGCGGCGCGCCTGCGCGCCACCGCCGCCGACGCGCGCTCCTCGGCGACGGTCCTCAGGGCGAGCAGCGGCTCGAGCGCCCAGCGCGTCACGCGAGCGCCGCCTCGAGCGCCGCGACCGCCTCGTCGAGCGTGCTCGGCTCGGCGTGTCCCTGCGCGAGCAGCGCCTCGATCGCGCCGATCCGCGCGATGGCCTCGTCGGTGGCGGGATCGCTCCCCGGCACGTAGGCGCCGAGCGAGATGACGTCGCGCTGGCGCTCCCACACCGCGAGCACCTCGCGCACGCGGGCCGCCAGCGCCCGGTGGCGCGGCGCCGTGACGGAGGGCATGACGCGCGACACGCTCTGCAGCACGTCGACGGCGGGGAAGCGGCCGCGCTCCGCCACCTTGCGATCGAGGACGACGTGGCCGTCCAGGATGCCCCGCACCTCGTCCGCGATCGGCTCGTCCAGGTCGCTGCCCGGCACGAGCACGGTGTACACGGCGGTGATGCCGCCCCGCGCGCGGTTCCCGGCCCGCTCGAGGAGGCGCGGCAGCTCGGCGAAGACGGAGGGCGGATAACCCTGGCGCGCCGGGGGCTCGCCCGCGGCGAGGCCCACCTCGCGCTGCGCCCGCGCGAAGCGCGTCACGCTGTCGAGGAGCAGGAGCACCTGCCGTCCCTGCACCTCCGCGAACCACTCCGCCACGGCGGTGGCGACGTGGGCCGCCTTGAGGCGGACGAGCGCGGGCGCGTCGCTCGTCGCGGCCACGACGACGCTCCGGGAGAGCCCCGCCGGGCCGAGCGACTCCTCGAGGAAGTCCCTCACCTCGCGGCCGCGCTCGCCGACGAGACCGACCACGACCACGTCCGCGGAGCTGCCGCGCGCGATCTGGCCGAGGAGCGTGGATTTCCCGACGCCCGATCCCGCGAAGAGCCCGATGCGCTGCCCCTCGCCGGCCGTGAGGAGCGCGTCGAGAGCGCGGATCCCGAGGCCGAGCGGGACCGTGACGCGGCAGCGCTCCAGCGGCCCAGGGGCGGGGCGCTCGACGGCCCAGGGCACGAGCCCGGCCGGGAGCCCGCGCCCGTCGATGGGCCGTCCCAGGCCGTCGAGGACGCGCCCGAGCAGGCCGGGGCCGGCGCGGATGGACAGCGGCCGCCCCGTGGGCGCCACCTCTGCGCCCACGGAGAGCCCGCGCGTCTCGCCGAGCGGGAAGAGCACGGCCTCGTCGCCGCGGAACCCGACCACCTCCGCCGGGAGCGTCGCCGCTCCGGGCCCGCGGATCTCGACCAGCTCGCCCTGCCGCACCCCGTCCACCACGGCCCTCACCACGAGCCCCGTGAGCTCGACCACCCTGCCCGTGCAGGCGAGCGGCGCGCGCGACGGGAGGGCCGCGATGCGCGCCCCGACGTCGATCGCGGTGAGGCCGCACGTGACACCCGCGCTCACGACCCCTCCTCGAGCACGCGCCGCAGCGCGTCGAGCTGCGTCGAGAGGCGCGCGTCGACGGTTCCCGCCTCGGTCGCGACGACGACGCCGCCGCGCTCGACGGCGGCGTCGCCCACGAAGGCGATGCAACGGGCGCGAGAGAGCCGCTGGAGGAGCGCCGGCTCCGCCGCGCGGAGGGCCACCACGTCCTCCGGGTGAGCCCGCAGCGTCACGTCCGCGCGCCGGCGGACTGCATCGAGCGCGCGCGAGGCGAGCTCGACGACCGCTTCGGGGGCGGTGTCCGCGGCCCTCGTCAGGATGCGGCCCGCGACGGCGAGCGCGAGCCGGACGACCTGGGGCTCGGCCTCGGCGAGGAGCCGGTCGCGCGCCACCGCGGCACGAGCGATCATCGCCGTCGCGTCCGCGCGCGCCTCCTCGCGCCCGGCGGCGGCGGCGGCCTCGCGGAGCGCCGCCGCTTCGGCGTGGGCGCGCTGCACGATCTCCCGCGCCTCGGCGGCGGCCCCGCCGAGCCGTCGCCTCGCCTCCGCCTCGGCGTCCCAGACCTGCGCCGGGACGCGGCGCGACCCGGGGGCGCGCGCCGCGGCGGGCGCTCCGCTCGTCGTCATCCGGTGACCTCCCCTCCCGGCGATTTGCAGGAGTGATGCCGGGCACGCGCCGCCACGAAAGCCCACGTGATTCCTCGGGCCCCTCGGCGCCGGTCCGACGTGGCATGATACGGACCTCGGACCGCGCGGGGCCGCGCCGCGGACGCGGGAGAAGCGATGGCGGAGACGGCGTCACCGATCCAGGCGCGCGGCGACCACGAGAAGCGGGTGGTGGCCCTGTCGTCGCTCGCTGCCGCGGTCGTGCTGACCTCGATGAAGCTCGCCGTCGGCCTCACGACGGGGAGCCTCGGCATCCTCTCCGAGGCGGCGCACTCCGGGCTCGACCTCGTCGCCGCGGCCGTGACGTACTTCGCGGTCCGGGCGTCGGCGCGGCCCGCCGACAGCGATCACCCGTACGGCCACGGCAAGATCGAGAACGTGTCGGCGCTGCTCGAGACGGGCCTCCTGCTGGCGACCTGCGTCTGGATCGCCTACGAGTCGGTCAAGCGGCTCTTCTTCGAGGACGTCCACGTCGAGGCGACCGTCTGGTCGTTCGTGGTCATGGCGGTCTCGATCGCGATCGACGTGTCACGCTCGCGCGCGCTGGCGCGCGCCGCGCGGAAGTACCGGAGCCAGGCGCTCGAGGCCGACGCCCTCCACTTCCACACCGACATCTGGTCGTCCTCGGTCGTCCTCGCCGGGCTCGCGCTCGTCGTCACGTCGGCGCGCTCGGGGCTGCCCTGGCTCGCCAAGGCGGACGCCGTCGCGGCGCTCGGCGTCGCCGCGATCGTCGTGTCGGTGAGCATGAGGCTGGGGAAGAAGTCGGTCGACGACCTGCTCGACGCCGTCCCGCAGGAGCTGTCGGAAGCGGTGGCGACGGCCGCCAGGGTGGCCGGCGTCGTCGAGGTCGCCCGGGTGCGGCTGCGCCGGAGCGGCCCGGACTGGTTTGCCGACGTGACGCTGCGCGTCGACGCGGGTGCGTCCTTCGAGGAGGCTCACGCGGTGAGCCACGCGGCCGAGCGCGCCATCCTGACCGTGGTGCCCGGCGCGGACGTCGTCGTCCACGCCGACCCGGTCGCGAAGCCCGGGAACGACGACGGGCCCGCCACCGCGAGGCGGTGACGGGCCCGGGATCCTGCGCGTCGCTGGGACGCTAGGCGGCCTCTTGCTCGTCGTGACCGACGGGCTCGAGGTAGCGGTTCAGGAACTGCTTCGTCTTCAGCTCCACCTGGCGGACGCGCTCGCGCGACACACCCCACCGCTTGCCGATCTCCTCCAGCGTCTTCGGGGAGTCCTGCTGGAGGCGGTTGTGGACGATGTCCCAACCCAGCTCGCCGATGCGCTTGCGGACCTTGCCGAGCGCGTCGCGCACCTCGCGGTCGCCTTCGGCCGAGAGGTAGCT
The DNA here is from genome assembly GCA_036395165.1 of Anaeromyxobacteraceae bacterium. GTDB lineage: Bacteria > Myxococcota > Myxococcia > Myxococcales > Anaeromyxobacteraceae > Anaeromyxobacter_A. The sequence continues at coordinate 6,723 of DASWDS010000264.1, forward strand.
GTCCTCGGGGCCGGGGCCGTCGTCCTCGATGCGCTCGAGGTGGGTGACGTCGCCCTCCTCGTCGATCGCGCTGTCGAGCGACAGATCGGGCTGCGCCACCGTGCCGCTCTGTGGCCGGACCGTCGATCGCGCTTCCTTGAGGTACTTGCCGATATAGGCGCGTATCCACCAGACGGCGTAGGTGGAGAAGCGCGTCCCGGCGTGCGGATCGAACTTCTCGACGGCGCGCATGAGGCCGACGTTGCCCTCCTGGATGAGGTCGTCGAGCCGCACCGTCCCGCGGCGCTGCTTGCGGGCGATCGCGACCACGAACGCGAGGTTGTGGCGGACGAGCTTCTGCTTCGCGCGGTCGTCTCCCTTGCGGGCGCGAACGGCGAGTGCATGCTCGTCTTCGCGTGTCAGGGGCGGGAAGTCGCGCACGGCCTTCAGATACGGCGCGAGCTCCTCGAATTCTCTGCTGCTTCGCTGTGTGGTCGCAGTCCTCATCTCCTCACCTGTTCCTACTCGCGGCAAACCGAGCGGGAAAGTTGCTGGGTAGGTTACGTAACGTCAGTTTAGAATAGTGGACCTATGAAGTCAACCATCGGCTAGTGCTGCGACAGACCTGGAGCAATTTCGACGGAGCGGTCGAGCGCACACCACGAACGGAGCAAGGGTGATGCGCGAATATGCGCCTGCGGCAAACGCTGCCTAGCCCCCCGGATGGGAGTCGCGCGACCGATGGCCTGTAAACATGCGTTCTTGCTCGGAATCAAAGTGGTCGCTTCGAGGGGGCTTGCACGCCTGGGTGCTATAGCTACGGCCGAGCGAGCGCCTGCCGCCCCAATGGGCGCCCGAGAAAATGACTCCGGGTCAGGCGCCGCCAATGACTGTTGGTGAAGGCGCGCGCTGGCCAGGGCGCCGGGCACCGAAAAGGGCGAAGGGTCCAGCCCCTGGGTGGGACCGGACCCCTCGTGAATTCGGGCCGCAGCGTCGCGGCGTCTCGAGCCTGCTTACTCCTCGCCGGCGACGGCCAGCGCCTCTTCCGCCTGCTCCACGGCGTCGACCGGCGTCTCCACCTCGATGTCGAGGTGCTTGTAGGCACCGAGGCCGGTGCCCGCCGGGATGAGGCGGCCCATGATCACGTTCTCCTTCAGGCCGCGCAGCTGGTCGACCTTGCCGCTGATGGCGGCCTCGGTCAGCACCTTCGTCGTCTCCTGGAAGGACGAGGCCGAGATGAACGACTCCGTGGAGAGGGAGGCCTTGGTGATGCCGAGCAGGAGCGGCTCGCCCTGCGCCGGCTTGCCGCCGGACGTCATCACCTTGTCGTTCTCCTCCTCGAACACGAACTTCTCCACCTGCTCGTCGGCGAGGAAGGTCGTGTCGCCCACGTCGACGATGCGGACCCGGCGCAGCATCTGCCGGACGATCGTCTCGATGTGCTTGTCGTTGATCTTGACGCCCTGGAGCCGGTAGACCTCCTGGACCTCGTCCACGAGGTAGCGCGCCAGCTCCTTCTCGCCCAGCACCTTCAGGATGTCGTGCGGGTTGGCGGCGCCGTCCATGAGCGCCTCGCCGGCGCGGACGCGGTCGCCCTGGTGCACGCTGATGTGCTTGCCCTTGCCAATCAGGTACTCCTTGGCGAGATCGGGCCGGAGCTTCCCGTCCACCTCGGGCGTGATGACCACCTTCCGCTTGCCCTTCGTGTCCTTGCCGAAGCTGACCACGCCGTCGATCTCGGAGATGACGGCGTGCTCCTTCGGCTTGCGGGCCTCGAAGAGCTCGGCGACGCGCGGCAGACCGCCCGTGATGTCCTTCGTCTTGGTGGTCTCGCGGGGCATCTTGGCGATGATCTCGCCGGCGTCGACCTCGTCGCCGTCGTTCACCACGATGTTGGCGCCCTCGGGGAGCATGTAGCGCGCCTGCGCCTCGGAGTTGGGCAGGTTGCGCGTCTGGCCCTTCTCGTCCTTGATCGACACGCGCGGGCGCGCGTCGGGGTCCTTCGACGAGATGATGACCTTGCGGGCGAGGCCGGTGACCTCGTCGAGCTGCTCCGTCATGGTGACGCCGTCCACGATGTCGCCGTACTTCACGCGGCCGGCGACCTCCGTGATGATCGGCATCGAGTAGGGATCCCACTCGGCGAGGAGCGTGTTCGGCTCGATCTTCTGCCCGTCCTTCACCAGCATCTTGGCGCCGTACACGACGCCGTAGCGCTCGCGCTCGCGGCCCTGATCGTCGGTCATGACGATCTCGCCGTTGCGGTTCATGACGATGAGCGTGCCGTCCTTCTTCCTGGCCGTGTTCACGTTGTGGAACTTGACCGTGCCGCCGTTGCGGTTCTCGACGGTGGACTGCTCCGCCCGCCGCGACGCCGCGCCGCCGATGTGGAAGGTCCGCATCGTGAGCTGGGTGCCCGGCTCGCCGATCGACTGCGCGGCGATGACGCCGACCGCCTCGCCGATGTTCACCTTGCGGCCGCGGGCGAGATCGCGCCCGTAGCACTCGACGCAGATGCCGCGCCGCGCCTGGCAGGTGAGCACCGACCGGATGCGGACGCGGTCGATGCCGGCGTTCTCGATCGCCTTGACCTTGTTCTCGTCGATCTCCTCGTTCGACTGCACCAGGACGTTGTTGGTGAACGGATCGACGATGTCCTCGAGCGCGACGCGGCCGAGGATGCGCTCGCCCATCGGCTCGATGATCTCGCCGCCCTCGACGAGCGAGCCGAGGGTGATGCCGTCCATCGCCCCGCAGTCGTACTCGGTGATGATCGCGTCCTGCGCCACGTCCACGAGGCGCCGGGTGAGATAGCCGGAGTTGGCGGTCTTGAGCGCCGTGTCGGCGAGGCCCTTGCGGGCGCCGTGGGTCGAGATGAAGTACTGGAGGACGTTGAGGCCCTCGCGGAAGTTCGCCGTGATGGGCGTCTCGATGATCTCGCCCGACGGCTTCGCCATGAGGCCGCGCATGCCGGCGAGCTGCCGGATCTGCTGCGCGCTGCCGCGGGCGCCCGAGTCGGCCATGATGTAGATCGGGTTGAACGACGGCTGCCTGCGCTCCTCGCGCTTCCCGTCCTTGCCGATCCCGACCGCCGTCTCGGTGCCGATCTCGGTCATCATCTCCTGGGCCACCTCCTCGGTGACCTGGGCCCAGATGTCGATGACCTTGTTGTACCGCTCGCCCTTGGTGATGAGGCCCTCGGTGTACTGGTTCTCGATGTCGGTCACCTCGGCGGTGGCCTTGTCGAGGAGCAGCTGCTTCTTCCGCGGGATGTGCATGTTCGACAGCGCGATCGAGATGCCGGCCTTCGTCGCGTTGCCGTACCCCATCGACCGGACGCGGTCCGCGAGGAGGACGGTCTCCTTCTCGCCGCACAGCCGGTAGGTGAGGTCGATGAGGTTCTGGAGCTGCTTCTTGTCCATGACCTTGTTGATGGACTCGAAGGGCAGCCGCTTCGGGACGATGTCGAAGAGCAGCACGCGGCCGGTGGTGGTCTCGATGCGCTGCCCGTCCATGCGGACCGTGATCTTGGCCTGCAGGTCGATCTCGCCCTGGTCGTACGCGGCGCGGACCTCCTGCGGGGAGGCGAAGGTCTTCCCCTCCCCCTTCGCGAAGGCGCGCTCGCGGGTCATGTAGTAGATGCCGAGCACGATGTCCTGGCTCGGCACGATGATGGGCTTGCCGTGCGCGGGCGAGAGGATGTTGTTCGTGCTCATCATGAGCACGCGCGCCTCCATCTGGGCCTCGATGGAGAGCGGCACGTGCACGGCCATCTGGTCGCCGTCGAAGTCGGCGTTGAAGGCGGTGCAGACGAGCGGGTGGAGCTGGATCGCCTTGCCCTCGATGAGGACCGGCTCGAACGCCTGGATGCCGAGGCGGTGCAGGGTCGGGGCGCGGTTGAGGAGCACCGGGTGCTCGCGGATCACCTCGTCCAGGATGTCCCACACCTCGGGACGCTCCTTCTCCACCATCTTCTTCGCGCTCTTGATGGTGGTGACGTACCCCTTCTCCTCGAGCTTGTTGTAGATGAACGGCTTGAAGAGCTCGAGCGCCATGATCTTCGGCAGGCCGCACTGGTGCAGCTTGAGCTCCGGGCCGACCACGATGACCGAGCGGCCCGAGTAGTCGACGCGCTTGCCGAGCAGGTTCTGGCGGAACCGGCCCTGCTTGCCCTTCAGCATGTCGGAGAGCGACTTGAGCGGGCGCTTGTTCGGGCCGGTGATGGTCTTGCCGCGGCGACCGTTGTCGAAGAGCGCGTCCACCGCCTCCTGCAGCATCCGCTTCTCGTTGCGGATGATGATGTCGGGGGCGTTCAGCTCCTGGAGCCGCTTCAGGCGGTTGTTGCGGTTGATGACGCGCCGGTAGAGGTCGTTCAGGTCGGACGTCGCGAACCGGCCGCCGTCGAGCGGAACGAGCGGGCGCAGGTCGGGCGGGATGACCGGGATGACCTCCAGCATCATCCAGTCCGGCTTGTTGCCCGACTCGCGGAAGGCGTCGACGACCTTGAGCCGCTTCGCGATCTTCTTCCGCTTCGCGTCGCTCGTCGCCTCCTTCATGTCGGCGCGCAGCTGGTCCGAGAGCGGGATGATGTCGATGGCGCGCAGCAGCTGCAGCACCGCCTCCCCGCCCATGCCTGCCGTGAACGCCTCGTCACCGAGCTCGTCCTGGAGCTTGCCGTAGCGCTCCTCGGAGATGAGCTCGCCGCGGGCGAGCGTCGACTCCTTCGGGTCGATGACGATGTACGACTCGCAGTAGAGGACCTTCTCGAGGTCCTTGAGCGTGATGTCCAGCAGGTTGCCGATGCGCGAGGGCAGCGACTTCAGGAACCAGATGTGCGCGACGGGCGTGGCGAGGGTGATGTGGCCGAGGCGCTCACGGCGCACCTTCGACTGGATGACCTCGACGCCGCACTTCTCGCACACGACGCCGCGGTGCTTCATGCGCTTGTACTTGCCGCAATTGCACTCGTAGTCCTTCACCGGCCCGAAGATCTTCGCGCAGAACAGGCCGTCGCGCTCCGGCTTGAAGGTGCGGTAGTTGATGGTCTCCGGCTTCTTCACCTCGCCGTGCGACCACTGGCGGATCTTCTCCGGGCTCGCGAGCGAGATGCGCATCGCGGAGAACGAGAGCGGGTCCTTCGGCTTCTCGAAGAAATTGAAGATGTCCTTCACGTCGACTCCCTAAGAAAGCTCTTGAAAACCTCGGAGACGCCCCTCACCGGCCCCCCTCCCAGCCATGGAGCAGGGAGAGGGGGGTGAGCACTACGCGCTCTTCTTCTCGGCCCGCGGGGCGAGCGGATCGCCCGCCGCGGCGGCGGCCTCCTGCAGCTCGCGCTCGCGCTGCGCCTCGGGGGACTCGAGGAGCTCGACGTCGAGGGCGAGGCTCTGCATCTCCTTGATGAGCACGTTGAACGACTCGGGCAGGCCCGACTCGAGCGTGTTCTCGCCCTTGACGATCGCCTCGTACATGCGGGTGCGGCCGACCACGTCGTCGGACTTCACCGTGAGGAACTCCTGGAGCGAGTAGGCTGCGCCATAGGCCTCCATCGCCCAGACCTCCATCTCGCCGAGGCGCTGGCCACCGAACTGGGCCTTGCCGCCGAGCGGCTGCTGCGTGACGAGCGAGTACGGGCCGATGCTGCGCGCGTGGATCTTCTCGTCCACGAGGTGGTGCAGCTTCAGCATGTACATGACGCCGACGGTGACGTCGTGGTCGAACGGCTCGCCGGTGCGGCCGTCGAAGAGCACCGACTGCATCGTGCACCCGCCGGCGTCGAACAGGCCGTTCATCTCGTCCTCGTGCGCGCCGTCGAAGACGGGCGTCGAGACGTGCACGCCGCGCATGAACTTCTCGGCGAGCTTCGGGACCTCCTTGTCGGGCAGGCCGTCGATGAGCTGGGCCATCTTCTCGGTGCGGGAGTCGTCCGCGGAGAAGACCTTCTTCAGGCCCTTGCGGAGCTGGTCCGGCCCGAACTTCCGCTCGATCATCTCCTCGATGCGCTTGCCCACGTTGAGCGCCGCCCAGCCGAGGTGCGTCTCGAGGATCTGGCCCACGTTCATGCGGGAAGGCACGCCGAGCGGGTTGAGGACGATGTCGACCGGGGTCCCGTCCTCGAGGTAGGGCAGGTCCTCCTCGGGCAGGACGCGCGAGACGACGCCCTTGTTGCCGTGGCGGCCGGCCATCTTGTCGCCCACGGCGAGCTTGCGCTTGATGGCGACGTACACCTTCACCATCTTGATGACGCCCGGCGGCAGCTCGTCGCCCTTCTTCAGGCGGCCGATCTTCTCGCCGAAGAGCAGCTTGATGAGCTCGCGCTGCTCCTCGAAGTTCTGGACGACCTTGCGGACCTTGTCCTGCACGTCGGAGGGCGCCGCGATCTCGCCCCAGTAGCGCTGCGGGACGGCGTCGAGGAGCTCGTCCGAGAGGACGTCGCCCTTCTTGAGGAGCTGGTTGCCCTGGTCGTCGACGAGGCGGCCCGAGACCTCCTTGCCGACGAGGAGCTTGCGGATCTTCCCGTACGCCGAGTCCTGGATGATGCGGATCTCGTCGTTCTGGTCCTTGAGGAGCTTCGCCTCCTCCATCTCCTCGATGGCCTTGGCGCGCTCGTCCTTGTCCACGCCCTTGCGCGAGAAGACCTTGGCGTTGATGACGGTGCCCGAGACGCCCGGCGGCACGCGCAGCGAGCTGTCGCGGACGTCCCCGGCCTTCTCGCCGAAGATGGCGCGGAGGAGCTTCTCCTCCGGCGAGAGCTGCGTCTCGCCCTTGGGCGTGATCTTGCCCACCAGGATGTCGCCCGGCTTCACCTCGGCGCCGATGCGGATGATGCCCGACTCGTCGAGGTCCTTCAGGGCCTCCTCGCCGACGTTCGGGATGTCGCGCGTGATCTCCTCCTTGCCGAGCTTGGTGTCACGCGCGATGCACTCGAACTCCTCGATGTGGATCGAGGTGTAGACGTCCTCCTTGAGGAGGCGCTCCGAGAGCAGGATCGAGTCCTCGAAGTTGTAGCCCTGCCACGGCATGAAGGCGACGACCACGTTCTGGCCGAGCGCGAGCTCGCCCATCTCGGTGGCCGGGCCGTCGCCGATGACGTCGCCCTTCTTCACCCGCTCGCCCGGCTTCACGATGGGCTTCTGGTTGATGCAGGTGTTCTGGTTCGAGCGCTGGTACTTGATGAGGTTGTAGATGTCGACCTCGTTCGCCACGTCCGTGGTCGAGGTCGGCACGTCGGCCTTCACCACGATGCGCGAGGCGTCGACCGACTGGACGGTGCCGTCGCGCTTCGCGACCACGGTCACGCCCGAGTCGCGGGCCACGATGGGCTCGATGCCGGTCCCGACGAGCGGCGACTGGGTGCGCAGGAGCGGCACCGCCTGACGCTGCATGTTCGAGCCCATGAGCGCGCGGTTCGCGTCGTCGTTCTCGAGGAACGGCACGAGCGAGGCGGCCACCGACACGAGCTGGTTCGGCGAGACGTCCATGAGGTCGACGTCCTCCGGCTTCGCCTGCACGAACTCGCCGTGCATGCGGCAGGAGACGACGTGGCCCTGGAAGACGCCCTTCTTGTCCACCGGCGCGTTCGCCTGCGCGATGGTGTGCTTCTCCTCCTCGAGCGCCGAGTAGAAGGAAACCTCGTCGGTCACGCGGCCCTTCTCCACCTTGCGGTAGGGCGTCTCGACGAAGCCGTACTCGTTGACGCGGGCGTAGGTCGAGAGCGACGCGATGAGGCCGATGTTCGGGCCCTCCGGCGTCTCGATGGGACAGATGCGGCCGTAGTGCGTCGGGTGCACGTCGCGCACCTCGAAGCCGGCGCGCTCGCGGGTGAGGCCGCCCGGGCCGAGCGCGGAGAGGCGGCGCTTGTGGGTGACCTCGGAGAGCGGGTTCGTCTGGTCCATGAACTGCGAGAGCTGCGAGGACCCGAAGAACTCCTTGATGACGGCCGTCACCGGCTTCGCGTTGATGAGGTCGTGCGGCATGAGCGTCTCGATCTCCTGGAGGCTCATGCGCTCCTTGATCGCGCGCTCCATGCGAACGAGGCCGATGCGGTACTGGTTCTCGAGCAGCTCGCCCACCGCGCGGACGCGCCGGTTGCCGAGGTGGTCGATGTCGTCGATGTCCTTGTTCGGCTTGCCGTTCTTGAGGTCGATGAGGAAGCGGACCACCTCGAGGATGTCGCGCTTCGTGAGGACCTGGTTGTCGAGCGGCTCGTCGATGTTGAACTTGTAGTTGAGCTTGAGGCGGCCGACCTTCGAGAGGTCGTAGCGCTCGGCGTTGAAGAAGAGGTTGACGAACAGGTTGGTCGCCGTCTCCGGCGTCGGCGGATCGCCCGGCCGGAGGCGCTTGTAGATCTCCATGATCGCCTCCTCGGGCGTGGAGATCTTGTCCGTCATGAGCGTGTCGCGGAGCGACGGCAGCACGTTCAGGTTGTCGATGAAGAGCACGCGCATCTCGGAGATGTTCCGCTTGCGCAGCTCCTCGATCTTCTCCTCGGTGACCTCCTCGTTCACCTCGAGCAGGACCTCGCCCGTCGCCTCGTCGACGACGTCCTCGGCGGAGATCTTGGTGTAGACCTCGTCCGCCTCGATCGGGAGCGAGCGGAGCTTGGCCGCGACCAGCTTCTTGATCGCGCCCTCCGTGTACTTCCGGTTCTTCTTGACGATGGTCTCGCCCGACTTCGGGTCCTTGATGTCGCGGGTCGCGCGCTGGCCCTTGAGGAGCTCGGAGTTCAGGTCCTTCTCGAACTTGCCCTTGCCCTCGATCCGGATGATCTCGGTGTCGTAGTAGTACTTGAGGATCTCCTCGGACGAGCCGCGGAAGTCGACCGGGTCCTTCTTGGCCGTGTCGGGCACCGCGCCGAGCGCGCGCAGGAGCACCGTCGCGGGGAGCTTCCGGCGCCGGTCGATGCGCACGTAGAGCAGGTCCTTGTGGTCGAACTCGAAGTCGATCCAGGACCCGCGGTACGGGATGATGCGCGCGTTGAAGAGGATCTTGCCGGAGGAGTGGCTCTTCCCCTTGTCGTGGTCGAAGAAGGCGCCCGGCGACCGGTGGAGCTGGCTGACGACCACGCGCTCGGTCCCGTTGATGATGAAGGTCCCGTTCTCCGTCATGAGCGGGATCTCGCCGAAGTAGACCTCCTGCTCCTTGACGTCGCGGATCGACTGGGCGCCCGTCTCCTCGTCCTTGTCCCAGACGACCAGGCGAACGACCACCTTGATCGGCGCGGAGAAGGTCATCCCGCGCTGGTGGCACTCGTCGACGTCGTACTTGGGCTTCTCGAGGTGGTAGCTCACGAACTCGAGCGAGCTGGTCTCGTTGAAGTCCTTGATGGGAAAGACGGACTTGAAGACGCCCTGCAGCCCGATGTCCTCCCGCTTCTCGGGCGGGACGTCGGCCTGCAGGAACTTGTCGTAACTCGACTTCTGGATGGCGATGAGGTTGGGGATCTCAGTGATCTTGTTGATCTTTCCAAAATTCCGTCGAACGCGAAAGTTGTTCTGAACGGTCAGCGCCATCGTGATCGGTCCTCTCGGCCCCTGCTACTCGGCCCGCCAGAAATGGCTCGAGCCGGCTCTCCGGCCGGCGAGCCGCCTCGCCCCCAGCCATGACGGCCGGGTTCTCTGCATCGTATTTGATGGGGTGTGGGGTTCTAACGGGAACCCTTCATCCTGTCAAAGATTCCGAAAATGAGGTACGGCGGGGCGGATCGCAGCCCGCCCCGCCGGACCTCGACGCCTCTACTTGATCTCGACCTTGGCGCCGGCCGCCTCGAGCTTCTTCTTGAGCTCGTCGGCCTCCGCCTTGGCGACGCCACCCTTGACCTCCTTGGGGGCGGCCTCGACGAGGTCCTTCGCCTCCTTGAGGCCGAGGCCCGTGATGACGCGGACCTCCTTGATGACGTTGATCTTGTTCGCGCCGGCGTCGGCGAGGACGACGGAGAACTCCGTCTTCTCCTCCACTGGCGCGGCGGCGGCGGCGGCCCCGCCACCGGCGACCATCACCGGCGCGGCGGCAGAGACGCCCCACTTCTCCTCGAGCTTCTTGACCAGGTCCGCCGCCTCCATGACGGTGAGCGTGGAGAGCTGGTCGACGATCGTGTTCAGGTCTGCCATGTCTTGTCTCGTTTCCTGTTCGTGCCCGGCGCTCCCGCGCCCGGCGTGTTCACGTACCGTGGATTACTGCTTCCCGAGCTGATCCTTGCGGGCGTTCAAGACCTGGGCGAGCTGCTGGCCCGGGGTCGCGAGCATCCGCGCGATCCTGATCGCCGGCTGCGCGATGACATTGGCGATCGCCGCGCGCAGCTCCTGGATGCCCGGCATCTTGGCCAGCGCCTGCACCCCCTTCGCGTCGATGACCTGTCCTTCGATCACCGCCGTGCGGATCGCGAACTTCTCGCGGTCCTTGGCGAAGTCCACCAGGATCTTCGCGGGGGCCACCACGTCGCCGTACGACATGATGAGCGCGGTCGGGCCGACGAACTTGTCGGCGAGCTTCTCGACCGGCGTGCCCTTGGCGGCACGCTGAGCCAGGGTGTTCTTGACGATCTTGTAGTCGACCTTCGCGTCGCGGAACTTCTTCCGAAGCTCCGTCACGGTCGCCACGTCGAGACCCCTCGGCTCCGCCAGGATGGCTGCCTTGGCCTTCACCATCAGCGCGTGAAGCTGGCTGATGACCTCTTCCTTCTCCGTCCGGTTCAAGCTGTCCTCACCACCTTTCCGACCGCACCGGCCTCGTGGCCGGCGGCGGCGCATTGGGTCTTCGGACAGGCCGGATGGCCGGTACGCCGACCCCCTGGCCAAGCAGGGGACGCTTCAGAAACGTTCCCGTCTCGGCGGGTCGGGCTCTCGCCCGTTTGACCACTCACCCCTTTGGCTTCTCGCACTCGGAGTGACGCGGGCCCGCTGTCTTGGACCAGGAATCTCCGGCGGCACCATGCCGCCGGAAGCTCCTTTGAACCTTTCGCTGCCTTACCCGTGCGCGGCGGTGAGCTCCGCGGTGTCGAGCTTGATGCCCGGCCCCATGGTCGTGCTCACCGTGACGTTCTTGACGTAGACGCCCTTCGCCGTCTGCGGCTTCGCCTTGAAGATGATCTCCATGATGGCGTTGAAGTTCGCCTTCAGCTTGTCGGGGTCGAACGACGCCTTCCCGAACGGGACGTGGACGATGCCCGCCTTCTCGACGCGGAACTCGACCTTGCCGGCCTTCTGCTCCTTCACGGCGCGCGCGATGTCCATCGAGACGGTGCCGACCTTGGGGTTCGGCATGAGGCCGCGCGGGCCGAGGACCTTACCGAGGCGCCCCACGACGCCCATCATGTCGGGCGTGGCCAGCACCTTGTCGAAGTCCATGAAGCCGCCCTGGATCTTCTCCGCCAGGTCCTCCGCGCCGATGATGTCGGCGCCCGCCTCCTGCGCCTCGCGCGCCTTGTCGCCCTTCGCGAAGACGGCGAGGCGGACGGCCTTGCCCATGCCGTGGGGGAGGACGACGGCACCGCGCACCACCTGGTCGGCGTGCTTCGGATCGACGCCCAGGTTGATGGCGGCGTCCACCGACTCGTCGAACTTCTTGGTGGCGGTCTCCTTCACGAGCTTCAGCGCGTCGTCGAGCTTGTAGCGCTTGTTGCGATCGACCTTCGCCGCGGCCGCGACGTACTTCTTTCCGTTGAGTGCCATGTTCGGTCTCCGAAGGTCGCCTAGCCGACGACGTCGATCCCCATCGAGAGCGCGGTCCCCTCGACGGTCCGCATCGCGGCCTCGAGCGAGCCGGCGGTCATGTCCTGCATCTTCATCTTGGCGATCTGCTCCACCTGCTTCTTCGTCACCTGCCCGACCTTCTCCTTGCCGGGACTGTGCGCGCCGGAGCCCTTCTTCTTCTCCGTGTGGAGACCAGCCGCTTTCTTGAGCAGGATGGCCGCAGGCGGGGTCTTCAGCTGGAAGCTGAACGACCGGTCCTGGTAGATCGTGATGATGACGGGGATGATGAGCCCGTCCTTCGCCTGCGCCTGGGTCTGGGCGTTGAACTGCTTGCAGAACTCCATGATGTTGACGCCGTGCTGGCCGAGCGCCGGGCCGACGGGCGGCGCCGGGTTGGCCTTCCCGGCCGGGATCTGCAGCTTGACCTGACCTGTGACCTTCTTCATGACGACTCCTCGCGTGGTCTACCGAGCGAGCGCTCTCCCACGCCGCTGTGGCACCGCTACGTCTACGTCTTCTCCACCTGCATGAAGTCCAGCTCGACCGGCGTCGCACGCCCGAAGATCGAGACGAGCACGCGGAGCTTGCCCTTGTCGGGCTTCACCTCCTCCACCGTGCCGTTGAAGTTCGAGAACGGGCCGTCGATGACGCGGACCTGGTCGCCATCCTCGAACTGCACCTTCGGCTTCGGCTTGAGCGAGCCCTCCGAGATCTGGCTGGTGAGCCGCGCGACCTCCTCGTCCTTGATGGCGGGGACGTCCTTCGGGTTCTTCGCGGACCCGACGAACCCGGTGACCTTGGGCGTCCCCTTCACGAGGTGCCAGGTCGCGTCGGTCATCTCCATGTTCACGAGGATGTAGCCCGGGAAGAACTTCCGCTTCGACGTCTTCTTCTCCCCCTTCACCATCTCGACGACCTGCTCCATCGGAATGAGAATATCACCGAAGCACTCCGAGAGCTTGCCGACCTTGCGTACGAGCTTGCCGTCCTCCTTGACGTCGTACTCGACCTTGTCGTCCCCGTGCTGCCGGACGTGCTCCTCGAGCGACTTCTTCACCTTGTTCTCGAAGCCCGAGTAGGTGTGCACGACGTACCACTTCTTCGCCATGTCCCGAATCTCCGTTTCTTCCAGCCTGTCCCGGTACCGGCGCCAGAAAAGCCAGCGGCGGGGGCCGTCCCCGCCGGTCGCTCCTCGCGCCGGGCTCCCCCCGGGCGCTCTTCCCCGACCCGCTCGCTAGTAGACGAGCGAGCTCAGCTTCGCCCAGACGTAATCGAACACGCCCAGGAGCACGGCCGCGGCGAAGGTCGCGATGACGACCGCCACCGTGGCCGCGCGCGTCTCGCGCAGCGTGGGCCAGGTCACCTTCTTCAGCTCGCTCGCGACCTCGAGCGAGACCGCCTGCGTCTTGGGCGTCCGCCACGCCACCGCCGCGGCCACAGCGGCGATGACGAACCCGAGCACCGTCGTGAGGGTCCAGTCCTCGCCGAAGATGGCCGGATCGGTCCAGCGGGCGTACGAGAAGACCAGGCCGAGCACCTTCTCGAGGAACACGCCGAGCGCGAGCGCCGCGAGGACGAAGAAGATGACCACCATCCTCTTCGGTTCGATGCCTGTTCCCTTTTCCGCCGCCATCGCGCCTCGCCTCGTCGCTTCGGGTTCTCGGCTACGAACCGCTGCTTCGCGTCCCTGCCAGTTGGCAGGCCAGGAGGGATTCGAACCCCAGCCCGCGCGTCTTTTTGTGGAGACGAGACCGCTGCCCGCGGCCCTTCTCGTCCGCTGTACTACTACGCCTCGCTTACTGGCAGGCCAGAAGGGATTCGAACCCCCAGCCCGCGCGTCTTTTTGTGGAGACGAGACCGCTGCCCGCAGCGGCCCTTCTCGTC